>JADKJZ010000010.1 GCA_016720805.1 Gemmatimonadota bacterium
CGCCTCACGCGAATAGCCCCAGCCCGCGATGCCACGGATGGAGGCGACCTGCAAGCCGAGCATCAGGAGCGTCAGCCCGGTGCCGAGCGCGGCGACCATCAGGAAGAGGAAGCTCTCGAGGCCAAGGAAGTTGTGCTCCACCACCATGTCGATCAGCGCCGCGCCGATCGCCGCGCTCAGCGTGCCGCCGACCACGGCACTGAGCTGGTTGCCCTGCACGAGCGCCTCGCGCGCGAAACGCTGCAGGCGCACCGGCAACTGCGGTTCGAGCGCCCGCGCCCCCTGCAGCGCCGACGCGAACTCCTCGACCGAGGGCCAGCGCTGGTCCGGGTCGCGCGCGAGGGCGCGGTCGATCACGGTCGCCGCCGCTGCCGGCAGCGCCGGCACCAGCGTCCGGATCGCGGGTGCATCGCTGCCGGACTGCTGGGCCAGCAACGCGCGCCCCTCGGCGCCCTCGAACGGCCGCCGCCCCGCGAGGGCGGCGAAGGCCGTGACGCCGAGTGCATAGACGTCGCCGCGCGCATCGGCGTCGGCACCGAGCGCCTGCTCGGGACTCATGTAGTGCATGGTGCCCATCGCAGCGCCGACGGGCGTGTCGCCTTCACCGAAGGCGGCGATCCCGAAATCGGTGACCAGCGCGCGGTCGCTCCCCTCTTCGAGGAGGATGTTGTCGGGCTTGATGTCGCGATGGATCACGCCGCGTGCGTGCGCGTGCGCGATGGCCCAACTGACCTCCTGCATCACCCTGAGCGCCTCCGCCATCGGCAACGCGCCGCGGGCACGGAGCCGCTCCCCGAGTGTCTCGCCGCGGACATACGCCATCACGAAGAAGACCAGTGCCTCGTGCGACTCGACCGCATGGATCGGGACGATGTGGGGGTGCGACAGCTGGGCGGCGGTGCGCGCCTCGCGGAGGAAGCGCTCGCGGAGTGAGGCGTTCGCCGCCAACGATGGCGGAAGGAGCTTGATCGCCACTAGCCGGTCGAGGGCGACCTCTCGGGCCAGGAAAACGACCCCCATTCCGCCCCGCCCCAACTCCCGGTCAAGCGAATAGCGCCCCGCGACCTGCGCCTGAAGGGCGAGGAACTCGGGGGAAAGAGCGTTTTCAGATTGAAACATGGTCAACGTACGGCGGGAGCGTCACGGTGGTTTCGATCATCGATCATCGATGATCGATGATCGATGATCGATCCCTCACGGCTGGGGTGGCCGGTACTTCGGCCGGAAGTTGGTGTCCGGCTGGAATCCCTCGCGCGGCCCGCCGGGCCCGCTCGGCCGACGCCCGCCCGTGGTATCGAAGGGCGCTCGGCCCGTCCGATTGAAGTCCATCTGCCAGGTCCCGCCCACCGGCACCCGCTTGAAATCTTCGATCATCCGCGAGGCACGGAAGATCGTCTCGCGGAATGGCTCGAGTGTCGTCGGCTTGTAGACGTCCTGACTCGAGACGACGTTGAAGCCATAGGCCGACCCCGGGGCGAGGTTGCGGACGGTGATCCGCAGGTCGACGGAATCGTTGGTGCCCGGCGCCAACTGGACCAGCACCATGCCGTCGGCGCCTTCGAAGCTGGTGTTGCGGACGCTTCGGTCCGCGCTCTGCTCGGGCACCACGACCTCCCAGCCGGTGCCACCGCGCACCCGGCGGGCCAGTTCCTGTGTCACCTGCGCATTGAGCGCCGCGAGTTCCGGCGTCGTGGGCGCGCGCGGCGCCGTCACCAGCACCAGGCGGCGCGGTTTGGCCGTGCCCACGATGGTGGCCACGGCGGCGCCTGGGGCGACGGCCGTCGCGCTGGGCGCAGTCGGTGGCTGCGGCATCCGGGTGCGGCTCATTTCGCCGAAGCGCGCACGCAGGATCGAGTCGACGGTGGCAATCTGCACGTCGAGCGGGAGCGCAACCATCGTGGTCTCGACCACCATGCGTCGCGCCGTGGTGGGCCGAGTCATCTCGAGTTCGCTCCACATCTGCTGCGCGATCTTGAGCGAATCGGCGCGCGTCATCGGCTTGCCGATGAGTGCCCCGCCCTCCAGCGAATCACGGCCACCGGCGACCACCACCGTGTTCGGTGCCGCGGGCGTCGCCGGTGGCGGCGAGTTCCGAATCTGCGCCCAGTACACCGCCGCGCTCAGCACCGTCAGCAGTGCCACGGCCGCCACACCAAGCGGAATCCGGCTCTTCGGCACCACGACGGCCGTCCGTTCACCCGACGTCTCGCGATGCGCGTCGGCGGCCATCATCCCGGCGATGCGGTCGAGCTCCCGCAGCACGGTCTGCGCATCGGCCGGCCGCTCGCTCGGATTCTTCGCGAGGCAGTGCGCAATCAGCACCGAGAGCGCTTCCGGCACCTCGGCGCGGAGCGCGTGCAGCGACTCCGGTGTGCGCGTGAGCTGCGCCGTCATCGTCGCCGTGGGGGAAGGTGCGGAGAACGGGCTCGCGCCGATCAGCAATTCGTAGGCAAGCAGACCGACCGCATAGATGTCGACGCGATGATCGGCGGCCGGATCGGCGGCGAGTTGCTCCGGCGCCATGTAGGCGGGCGTGCCGATCGCCATCCCCGACGTGGTGTGCCCGGCGATCCCGGTCGGCAAGGCGGCGAAGAGCGCCTTTGCCACGCCGAAGTCGGTGACCACGGCGTGCTGCCCGTCGGAGAGGATGTTGGCCGGCTTGATGTCGCGATGGACCACGCCGCGGGCGTGGGCATACGCCAGCGCCTCGACCACGTCGTGCAGCATGACGATCGTGTCGCGCACCGGGAGCGGGCCCTGCTGCTCGAGGCGGTGCCGAAGCGATTCGCCGGCGATGAACGGCATCGTGAACCAGAGGAGCTCGCCCGCCTCGCCGGCGTGGAGCAGGGGCACGATGTACGGATGGGAGAGGCGCGCCGCCAACTGCACCTCGCGCCGGAACCGCTCGCGATTGACGCCAGCCGCCAACTCGGGTGGCAGCACCTTGATCACGACCTCGCGCCCCAACGCCTGTTCGCGCGCCACGAACACCCGGCTCATCCCGCCGCCGGTGAGTTCGCGCTCGATCAGGTAGGCCTCGCCAAGGGCGGCTTTGAGGTCGGTGAGCAGGGCGTCGGTCACGTCATTCCTGGTGCGTTGGTCGGTCGGGGGAAGCCCCCCGCGGGTTCGTCTGCTGAATATACGGCTTCGACGGGCCGAAGGATGAGACCGCCGATCCTCCCCATGGGAGGCCGAGGCCACGATAGATTTCACCCCCAGTCACTTTCTGCCCGATGCCCGAGGCACCTGATGCGACGCACCACCTCCGCCCCGACGACGCCCCTGCCCACCCCACTCCGGGCCCGACGCCCTGCCCGACGTCTCGTGGCGGCAGCCCTGGTGCTCGCCGCGTGTGGCGGGTCACCCACCGGCACCGCGGGCGTCGAGGTGGTCGTCATCACCCCGACGACGCTCTCGGTCGGGGTGGGCGGGATCGACTCGCTCTCCGCGATCGCCATCGGCGCTGGCGGCAGTGCCGTCACCACCCCGATCGTCTGGCGCTCCCTCGCCCCGACCATCGCCACCGTGACCGGCACGGGCAGGGTGACCGGTGTCATTCCCGGGAGCGCGATGGTGGTCGCCTCGGCCGGTGGCAAGGCGGATACCGTCGAGGTGCAGGTCTACGGCGCACTGCAGGCGATCACCGTCAGCATCGACCGCCCCGTCATCAAGTCGAGTGACACCACCCGGGTCCGCGCCATCGGGCGGGACGTCGGCGGTCGCATCGTGCCGATCACCCCGGAATGGTCGGTCTCCGATCCGACCGTCGCGATCGTCGCGCCCAACGGCCTCGTGCTCGGCCTCCGCTACGACGCCAACACCCCGATCTTCGCGAGCGTGGATGGCATCAGCGGCTTCGCGACCGTCGCCGTGATTCCGTCCGAGGTGAAGAGCGTCGCCATTCGCCCCGACACCGCGACGATCTCGCTGGGGACCACCTTCCTGTTGCGACCGACCGTGATCGACGAATTCGACGTCGAGGTCACGGATCGAACCGTGCTGTGGACCTCGACCAACAACGATGTGATCACCGTCACCAGCGCGGGGCAACTGCTCGCCGTCTCGCCGGGCAGCGCCACGGTGCGCGCCACCACGGGCGGAAAGACCGGTTCGGCCACGTTCACGGTGCTGAGCATCCCGCAGAATGTCTATCAGCTCGAGGTGACCAATCAGCTGATGGCATCGGTGCGGCTCTTCGTGAACGACTCGCAGGTGGTGACGCTGCAGGAGAACTCGTCGACCGCGCTCCAGTTGGAGAAGGTGGCGAGCGCCCGCATTCGCTGGGTCATCATCCGGCCCAAGGCCGGCACGGCCGGCGAGCCGCTGTCGGAAACCCTCGCGACCCTGACCAACCCCGATGGCATCGTGAGCCTCACGATCGACAACGTCATCAACGGCTCGACGTACTTCACGCCGTTCGTCCGGTCGCTGGCGAGCGACAAGTTCGATGTGGACATGACGCTGAAGGATGCGGCGGGACCCTGCGGCTGTCCGGTGTCGGCCGCCGAACCGGACCGCCGCTTCGGCTACTGGCGGTATGGTCCGGGCGCGACGATGTTGCTGATCAACGCGGCAAATCCGTCGCTGACCATCCCGGTGGCAGTCCCACCTGGGGCCATCGAGGCGGGCACCGGCATCTGGCGCACCACGATCCTCGTCGGCCCGTGAGCGCGGCTACTCCTTGTAGCCGACCGCGCGGGCAAGGACGTTCGCGACGATGAACGTCACGATGAAGAAACCGAGCAACGCATAGATATAGACGAGTTCAGGCAACGGCATGGGACGCACGGGACGACTCCGGGAATATGGCCGGGGGAAAAACTAACCGAATTCGTGCAGACGGCGCTGGTCGATCAGCGCCCAGCAGCAGATCGCCACGTGGGACTCGTACCCCGCAATGAGCCGGCGGATCGTTGCCGGCTTCATCCGCCGGAAGACCACGCCCGCCGCACGCGCCACGCCGGCATCGCCGGTGGGCCAGATCTCGGGATGGCCGAAGCCGAAGATCGCCACCATCTGGGCGCTCCACGGCCCCAGCCCCTTGATGGTGGTGATTTCCGCGATCAGGGCGTCGGCGTCGAGGCCCTGCCAGGCCGACCGCGGGTCGCCCCGCTCCGCCACATATCGCCCCCACGCCGCGAGGGTCTTCCGCTTCCCGCGCGAGAGCCCGTGCACCGGCGGATCGTCGGGCGGCGTCGCCATCGCCCAGTCCACCACCCCCTCGGCGGTCCCGAACGCCACCAGCAAACGCTCCATGATCGTGCGCGCTGCGGCGGCCGAGACCAGCTGGGCGACCACGGTCCGGACCACCAGGTCGGTCAACGGCCGTTCATCAGGGACGATCCGCTCCAGGGGGTGCGCCAGCTCCACGAGCCTCGCCAGTCGCGGGTGTCGCGCGCTCAGCTCCCGCGCCGCGACCTTGTGCGGGTCGCGGGCGGGCCGTGTGATCCCGCCCAGGCGGGTCGGATCAGGAGAACGAGCCGTACCGATTACTCGCTGCCGGCCGGCTTCTCGGCCGGCGGGGCGGGCGGCTCGGTGGCCGTCGGGGCGGTGGTGCAGGTGACCGTCTTTCCACCCCGCTCGAGGGTCACCTCGTTCCCCTTGTTCCAGAAGGTCGCGGTGGAGTCGGCGTAGCGTGCTCCCGAGGCGGCCGGCACCTGGCGCAACCGCACGCGCTCGTCGCCGATCGCGAGGGAGACGACGCCGGTGCCGCTCGAATCGGTGGCAAAGAGGGCGAAGATCTCCGTCTTGTCGTCGCAGTTGAAGACGGCCGCGGACGCACCCGGCGGCGGTGCCATCATCGCCTGCTTGGCGCTATCGGGATTGGCGGCATCGGAGGCAGCCTTCGGTGCACAGGCGGCGACGAGGAGCAGGGCAAGCGGGGCACGGCGCATGGAGCACTCCGGAATGATGGCGAATCAGGGGGTACGTGGCCGCTGCAGCACGGCCCAGACAGCAAAATGATCGGAGGGCCAGAGCGGCCCGAAGCGACGACGATCGATCCCCGCATCGCTGACGCGCCAGGAGGGATCGGCCAGGATGAAGTCGATCTTCCCGCCGGTCGAGTCGCCGCGAAAGCTGTTGAACGTCCCGACGACGCGCGCGTCGGGGTGTGCGGCGCGGAAGGTGTCGCGGAGCGGCGTGCGCGTCGAGGTAACCATTGCCTGCGCCGCCGGATTCGTCTCGTCGGCGTTGAAGTCGCCGAAGACCAGCACGCCGTCGCCCGGTGCACCATCCTGCGCAATCCGCTGCAACAGCAACGCGGCGCTCTTCTCGCGCGACGGTTGCGATTGATGATCCCAGTGATTGTTGTAGACCCGGAGGGTGTCACCGGTGGCGCGATCGACCAGCCGCGCCCAGGTGCTGATGCGCGTGATTCCGTTGCCCCAGTGCTTCGAGCCAGGCACCGTGGGCGTGTCCGAGAACCAGAAGGTGCCGCTCGTCACCACGCGGAAGCGGAGCGTGTCGACCCAGATCGCGGCGTATTCGCCGGCAGTCTTGCCGTCGTCGCGCCCGACGCCGATCTGCTGGTAGCGATGCAGCCGCTGCTCGAGTTCGTCGAGCTGGAAGCGGAGCGCCTCCTGAAAGCCAATCAGGTGCGGGGCATGGTCGCGGATCAGGGTGACCACATGCTCGCGCCGATTCGGCCAGGCGTGATCGCCATCCGCGGCGGTGCCATAGCGGATGTTGAAGGAGAGCGCCCGCACCGGCGCCTGCGCCGGCAGGGGCGCCGCGGCCAGCAGGAAGAGCGCGGGGGCGAGGAATCGCATCGGGGAATGATAATGCGCGCGGGCGCCGCCGCCCGCCCCCCGGCCCCATCCGGGATCATCGCGGCGCGGGGATGTAGGGGCGCGGCCTGCCGCGCCCGTCCTCCCGTCCGCACCGATCCCCGCGACGTGACGCGGGACGCCGTCGTTGACATGCCGATATCCCGATGATGGTGAGACGGGCGCGGCAGGCCGCGCCCCTACACACGACCTTCCACCCGCACCTCCCGACATCCACCGATGGTGGGACGGGCGCGGCAGGCCGCGCCCTCCACCCGCACCTCCCGACATCCACCGATGGTGGGATCGCGCCAATCCCGGCCCAAGGTCATCATGCCCGATGACGCTCGGCAATCCACCGCGACGGATTGGCCACGATATACCCGCGGACCGCATCGATCGCCCCCCATCCCTCAGGATGCGTTCGTAAAGTTCCTCGCCAACCTGCACCGTGGGCGCCCTGACGATCCTGGTGCACGATGCCTTATATGACCCGATGATCGCCGCGAGGGACCCGGCGGAGTAGCCCAACCCACGACCGTCCGCTGGTGGACGCGAGCTCGTAAGCACAACGATGCCGTGAATGTGACTCGGCATCACCACGAATTCATCCAGCCGCACCCCGGGGTGGTGCCCAGGAATCGCATGCCACCGCTCGCTGACAATCTCACCCATCCGCGTCAGCAGCATGCGGCCGCCGCGTACCCGCGCCAATGTGTGGCAGCTCCCCCAGGTATTGATGGTCACGAAGTACCACCCGGCCCGGCGGTAATTCCAGCCGGGCAGGCGGATGGTGCGGCGATCATGGAATCGGCATTCACGCATCGCGCGGGGGCGATCCGATGCGAGACGGGGCGATGTGCCGCCTGTTATCGCACGCGCTCCCACGCCGGCGACAGCCCGCTCAAGGGACCGGGCGGGGTGTGCAGGATGATGTCGCTTCCATCCGGGCGCATCGTCGCGATGCGGCCCGTCGAGAATGCTCCGTCGAACGTGACGAACGCGATCCGGCCCCGCCGCCACCGCAGCTGCGCGTGGGGATTGTCAACCGCCCCGCCCCGGGGATTCGGGCGATGTCCGATCCGGTCAGGTTGCTGCTCCGCCGGAAGTGGATCCAGCCTCGGCACAGCTGGTGTCGAAGTCCATGGTGTTGGTCAGTTGCCGGCGGTCACTGCCGTCGGCTTTCATGCTCCAGATGCCCTCGTCGCCGCCTTCGGTCGACTGATAGGCAATCCGCTGCCCATCCGGCGACCACGCGGGATAGTTGTACGAGATGATACCCTGGCCGACATCGGGGGTGAGATTGCGCTGCTGGCTCCCATCGGCGTTCATCACCCAGATCTCGCCGGCTCGGAGTCGCCGCCAGGACCGGAAGACGATCTTGCTGCCGTCAGGGGACCAACTCGGTTGGTCGTCGTCCTCTCCCGAGTTGGTCAGCTGCTGCAGCCCGCTCCCGTCACGACGGACCCGAAGACTGGAAATCCCCTCGCTGTTCCAGGTGACGAACGCGATCCATTCACCATTCGGCGAAACCGAGGGCGTGCGGCGAACCGTCCCTGCCGGAAAGACCCGCGTCGGCGTGATGCCGCCATCCAGTGTGGCACGGAAGATCTCCGGTACCCCTTCGGGATGGGCCTCGTACAGCAACGCGTAGCGTGCCGGCCCCGGCTCGATCGGTCCTACCGCCTCGACGCACCCCATCAATCCCAGCATCACGACCCACCGTACGCCTCGCCACATCGTGTTCCCTTTCCTGTCGACTCGAGTGAACCGCCATCTCCAGGGGAGTAGGACGATCAGCCGACGCGAAAAGTTGCGGGGCAGCGCACCGCGTCACGCCGTTCGCCGATCCGTCCAGACCGCGATCAGGCAGCCGATGATGCCGAGAATCGCCAGTCCCGCGCCGGGGACTGCGATCCACTCGAAGGCATCCTTGGCTGCGCCGGTCCCGCCGAGTCCCGGCGCGGCAAGCGCCGCGACCAGCCAGAACGTCGGGTACACGAGCGCACCGGCTCCGATCGACAGCGCACTCAGCTGCGCAATGCCGCCGCGTCCGGTCGTGAGCAGCAGGATGCCGATCGCCCCGAGTGCCGCCGATCCAATCGCGCCGCCGTGCATGTGCGCGCGCAGCATGTACGTCCAGGACTTGTCGACGACCGCATCGAGCTTCGCGACGTCGCCGCCGTACGTGGTCGCCAGCACGGCCTCGCCCGAGGCCTTGAGGTGCGCGAGGATCGGCGGCTCGAGCAATCCGAACGCCCCGCCGAGGAGGAAGCCGAGCAGCACCCCGATGAAGGCGAGCGTGAGACCGATCATCATCGGCGTGGGAATGGTACGGGGAGAGTACGAGGTCGGCATGGCGGCACTCCGGGACAACGAGGAGAATGCGTACTGTGCCGAAGTGTATGTCGCGGCCGATCGATTGATAGGTGAGACGAACAAGTCGAATGCGGATCGCGACACTCCGCATTCGACTCGCGTCCACGCGCGGCGACTCAGCGGATCGCGCTGACGCTCAGCGATGGGTAATCGACGTACCCCTTCTCGCCGCCCTGATAGAAGGTCGGCACATCCGGAAGATTGAGTGCGGCGCCGCTCGCAAGACGGAGTGGCAAGTCCGGATTGGCCAGGAACGGCACGCCGAACGCAACCGCTTCGGCGAGATGGGAGCTCAGCACTTCCTCGCCCGACGCGGCATTCAAGCCGGCATTGGCGATGATGGACCCGTGAAAGGCGGAGCGGATCAGTTGCTGCATCCGCGCACGATCCTCGGGCGAGCCGCCGCTGTAGGTGACGTGCAGATAGGCCAGCGCCTGCGTGTCGAGCAGGGCCGCGACATCAGGGAAGGTGGTGAATGGTGCGTCGTCATGCATCGCGTTGTACGGGTTGAACGGCGAGAGGCGCACGCCAACCCGACCCGGTCCCCACACGGCCACCGTCGCCTCGATCACGTCGAGCAGGAAGCGCGCACGATTCGCGACGCTGCCGCCCCACTGGTCGGTGCGCTGGTTGCTGCCACTGCGCAGGAACTGGTCGAGCAGATAGCCGTTCGCCGCGTGCAACTCGATACCGTCGAAGCCGGCCTCGCGCGCGTTCGTGGCCGCCACGCGGAACTGCGTGACGATCGCCATGATCTCCTCGGCGCGGAGCGCGTGCGGCGTCTCGAACGGCACCAGGCCGAGCGGCGTCCACGTCTCGCCGGCGGGGCGAACCGCGGAGGGCGCCACCGGCGTCGCGCCACCGAGCAGCGACGGGTGCGAGATCCGACCACCATGCGCGATCTGCAGCACGATGCGTCCGCCCTCGGCGTGCACGGCGTCGGTGATCTGCTTCCATCCCGCCACCTGCTCCGGCGTCTCGATGCCCGGCGTGTTGGCGTAGGAAACGGCAGTCGCGGCGATCTGGGTCATCTCGCTGACGATCAACCCGGCGGATGCCCGCTGGGTGTAGTAGGTGGCCATGATCGGCGACGGACGGCCATCCGGTTCGGCGCGGTTCCGCGTCATCGGTGCCATGACGAGGCGGTTGGCGATCGGGATGTCGCCGAGCGTGGTGGCGGTGAAGAGCATCGGATCAGCCACGGTTAGTTCCTTGGTTAAGAATTGTGAAAAACGATATACGTTGACAACACATATATGGGCGCAACATCACCCTGCCCACGCCACGCCAAGGCCTAAGGGAGCATCCGGTTCAACGCGCCGATCAGCCCTTGGAGCTCCTCGGGACCAACCTGGCTCGTGACTCGGGCATTCAGCGCCGCGACATGCGGATCGAGGGCCGCCAGCACCGCCAACCCCTCCGGGGAGATCTTGGCGATGGAATGCCGCCGGTTTTCGGTCCCCCAGGTGCGGATCACCAGCCCCTGTTTCACCAGCCGATCCATCATCCGCGTCACGTCGGGCGCCTTGGTGATCATCCGCCCCGCCACCTCGCAGCGCGGCAATCCGGCGTCCTTCGCCCCCCGCAGGATCCGGAGGACGTTGTACTGGTCGAGCGTGATCCCCTGCGCCTGACACAGCTCCGCGAACTCCCGATTGACCTCGGCCGCGACCATCAGAATGCCGACAACGGCCTCGTCGGCGGAGTCGGCGAACTTGGATTGATTGAGCCTGGATCGAATCGACATGAGGGAACAATACGTGTTGACAACACGGAATGCAAGGGGTGAGGGGTGAGGGGTGAGGGGTGAGGGGTAAGGGGGCGAACGCCGTCATCCCGAGGGCAGCGAGGGACCTGCGTATTCGCGAGCACGCAGATCCCTCACGTTGTTCGGGATGACAGGCCCCCCCTCACCCCTCACCGTTCACCATTAAGATTCCCTTCCCCCGCACCTGCACCTGGTCTCGCCATGCGCCGTCGTGATTTCCTTGCCACCGCCGCCACTGCCGCCGCCTTTGCGCGCGGTCGCCAGCTCGCCGCCCTCGGCCGTGCGGAGCGGGCCCCGTTGGTGATGCCCCCGGTATACCGCCCCGATGGCAAGCGGCTGATCGGGAGCCAGGTCCGCGCCGAGATTGCGCCGGGCGTGCAGGCGAACGCGTGGGTGGTCGGTGACGGTTCGCGACAGGCGGCCAGCGCGACCATCCGGGTGCGGCGTGGCGACCGCGCACAGATCGCGTTTCAGAACAACCTCCCGCAGCAGTCGATCCTCCACTGGCATGGGCTCGCCGTCCCGGAGGCCGCCGATGGAGCACCACGGCTCGCCATCGACACCGGCGCGTCGTATCGCTACGACTTCCCGATTCTGAATCGTGCCGGCACCTACTGGTATCACGCGCACCCGCACCACCAGACCGGCGAACAGATCTACCGCGGAATGGCCGGGCTCTTCCTCATCGGCGACGCGGAGGAAGACGCGCTCGGCCTGCCGAGCGGCGCGCGGGAGATCCCGCTGCTGTTGCAGGAACGACGCTTCGATGCGAACAACGAGTTCGCGTACACTCCGGTGATGCACGAGCGGATGGAGGGCTTCTTCGGCTCGACGATGTTCGGCAACGGCATCATGGAGCCGAGGCACAACGTCGACAGCGCGCTCTACCGACTCCGCGTCGTGAACGGCTCAGGTTCCCGCATCACCCGGCTCGGCCTCTCGACCGGCGCCGCCATGACGCTGATCGGCAATGATGGTGGCCTGCTCCCCGCGCCCCAAAAGATCTTCTGGCTCGACCTCGGAACCGGCGAACGCGCCGACCTGCTGGTCGACTTCAGCGGACTGGCGGTGGGCACGCGCGTGATGTTGAAGTCGCTGCCGTTCACGCCGACCGGCGAGATGGGGCGGGGGATGGGGATGGGCCGGATGGGGGCCGGCGGCAAGGCGCAGGGCGCCGACCTCGACCTGCTGGAATTCGTGGTCACCAAGGCGGTCACCGAGCGGCCCTGGGTGCCGAAGCCGTTCCCCACGATCGCGCCGCTGGTGCGCACCGCCGACACGAAGGTGCGCGAGTTCCGTTTCGACAGTCGGATGATGCAACACACGATCAACGGCAAGTCGTGGGAGATGGATCGGATCGACGAGGTCGTCCCGTTCGGCAGCACCGAAGTGTGGCGGTTCGTGAATGTCGCGCAGTTCCCGCACCCGGTGCACATGCACGAGGTCCAGTTTCAGGTGCTCTCACGCAGCGGCGGTCGCGCTCGGCTCTTCCCGTGGGAAGTGGGTTGGAAGGACACCGTGCTTCTTGAGCCCGGCGAGACCGTGGAGGTCATCACGCAGTTCACCCAGCATCGTGGCCGCTACCTGCTGCACTGCCACAACGTGGTGCACGAGGATGGCGGGATGATGATGAACTTCGAGATCAAATAGGCCATCCGCTATGGCCCCCAGGCCACCCCGTGCGGATGCAGCATCGCGCCGTTCGGCGTCTTCACGGTGATGCCTGGGGTGCCACCCTCGTGGAAGGTCGAATCGAGGGCGATCGCTCCGGTCGCCGGATTGAACCGCGCCATCAGGACCCACGATCCCATTCCGGTGATGGCCAGACGCGTCCCGTCGCGATCCGCCGAGACCCAGTGCGGTTTGGCGAAGCGCGTCCCGTCGACGACGAGGCGCGCGACCTCTCGCGGCGCGGCGGGGTCGCTCAGGTCGAGTACCATCACGCCGGGTAGCGCAGCGACGGCCTGGATCCAGTAGTTCCCCACCGTGGTGGCGACGGCGCAAAGGTTGTCGTCGGTGTCGCCGCCCGGGAAGGTGAAGACGCGGGTCGCGGACGGCGTGTCGCCCTCGAGACCGCGCACGTGGTACAGCCCGCAGTAGAAGGTATTGGCGAACATCGCCCCGCTGGCCGTCGTCGTGACGGTCGACGGTGCGACGTGTCCGCGATCCTTGCCGTTCGGCGCGAGCGGAATCAGGGCGAGCGGCGCGAGTGGCGCCGTCGACCACAACTGCAAGGCGCTGGTGTCGTGGAACTTGTAGTCGGGGCCCATCCCCATCTCGCTGAGCCCGACGACGGCGCGGTCCCGTCCGGGCACCGCGTGGACGGTGTACGGCGTCATCGCGGTGTCGCCTGCTTCGGGACTCGTGCGAGAGCCGATTGCACCACGGCGCCATCACGGTCGAGTTCGCCGAGTCCACCCGCGCCGACGTAGGCACCGGGGCCGCCGTTGAAGGCGACCAGCAGATGGCCGTTCGGGAGCCGCGTGAAGTCGTGCGCCCAGCCGATGATCCCGCCAGCGCCCTGCAGCGAGGCGTGGATCGTTGGCGCGCGCGGGGTGGTGACGTCGAAGAGCCAGCTGGTATTGGCGCGCCAGGTATTGGCGAGCAGCCGTCCGTCGGCGCTCACCCGTCGCTCGATGTGGTGCGGCATCCCGCCCTTCGTGCCGGTCGGCACGCTGCCGACCACCTGTCCGTAGGTGGTCGACGCCGAATCCATGTCCAGCACCAGCAGCACGTCGGCCACGGTGGAGTCCATCCCGCCGGCCCAGACGTACGCGTGGCGATCCGGCACCGACGCGCCGGATGGCGCATCGACCGATGGGGCACACGCGGCGAAACACACGACGAGCAGCACGACGAAGCGCATGGGCCGATCCGATGTGGGGAAGGAACAAATCTACTCATTCGATCATCGATCATCGATCATCGATCATCGATCATCGATCATCGATCATCCATCATCCATCATCCATCATCCGCTTGACTCGATCTCGCAGCTCGTTGCGGAGTTCGGTCGGGCTCACGATCTGCGCATCCGGCCCATACTGCAGCACATGCCGAATCGCCCACTCGCGATCGGCCAGTGGCATCGTGCGCAGCGCACTGCCGTCCGCCGCGATGGGTCCTCCATCCCGCTCGGCGATCCACCGCGCGATGCCGGCGCTGTAGCGCACGGTGAGTTCCGGCGTCGGTTCGCCGCTCTGAAAGACCTTGCCATCGACCATCAGCTGATCGGCCGAGAAATCGGCCGGCACCGCATGCTCCCGATCGGTGAGCGTGACCGACATGATGCGGTCGCAGCGAAAGAGGCGCAAACCATCGCTGCGTTCGCACCAGCCGCTCAGGTACCAGGCACCACGACTGAAGCGCAGCGCATAGGGTCGAACCGCGCGCGGCTGCGCCTCTTCGTCGTGGTCCTTCTGGTAGTGCAGCTCCACCACGCGCTGGCGGCGCAACGCCTCGCGGAGCCGCGGCACCGCCAGCGCCTGTGCCGGATGGGAGAGCGCACCGTCGCGGAGGCCGTCGTAGGCGGTGTCCTGCGGCAGCTTGGTGATCAACTCGGCGAGCCGTGCCCTGAGCAGGGCCATCGGATGCGCGGTGGTTTCCTCGCCATCGTGTTCCCGTTCGAGCAACGCCAGGCCGAGTTCGAGCGCGCAGAGCTCGGCGACCGTGAGGCGCATCGGCCGGCGGAAGTGATCGGTCCGCACCGACACCTCTTCACCATCGATCAGCACCGCCACGCCTTCGACATAGCCGCCTGGATCGTCGAAGCGATTGGACAACGCCTGCAGGTCCGCGGACAACTGGGCCACCGGAACGCCGCACTCCGCGGCGAGGTCCTCGAGGCGATGCGTGTCACGCTCGGCGAAGCGCGGCAGCACCGTCATCAATCGGCGGAAGGTGGCGGCTGCGGTGGTCATTCGACCTCCAGCGCGGCCAGCGTACGCTCGGCCAACTCGCGGTAGCCGCGCACCATGTCGGGCGGACTGATGGGCACGGCGTCGCCTCCGAGCCCGAGCAGCCAACGGAGGAATGACTCTCGACGGCGCACGCGGTAGCGGGTGACGTCGGGGGCACCGCGGACCGTGCTGCCAAGCGCCCGCGCCGCGCGGACGGCGCCGTTCTTCCGAACGAAGCGCACCTCGACGATCACCAGCGACTCGTCGCCGAGCGCCCACGCAGGGACCGGCACCGCGCGTTCCGCCAACCGGAAGTCCAGCGGAATTTCGTAGTCCTGACTCCCGGGATTCCGTCGATTGACGATCACCCGCCGCATCCGCGAGACGCGAAAGCGGCGCACCGAGCCGCGCGACGGATCGAGCGCATGCAGATACCAGTGACCACTGGTGAAGGAGAGGCCATAGGGCAGGACGATCCGTTGCTCCGTCTCGTCGCGCTCGATGCCGTAGTAGGTGAAGGTCACCTGCTTCCGCGCCAGCAGCGCGTCGCCCAGACTCCGGAGGATGGCGGGGTCGGCGGCAGCGAGTGGCGCGCTCAGGGCAATCCCCGGAGTGACCGCGAGCTCGGGCGGGCGGACATCGAGCGCGAGCTTGCGGAGCGCGTGCGCCGCGTCGTCCGCCAGCGTCGGGTCGCCGCACTCGGCGACGCGCGCGGCGGCGTCGGCCAGGAGCGCGAACTCGTCGTCGGTGAAATTGAAGGAGGCGAGGGCGCGATAGCCGTAACGATCGACCCGACGCGGTGCCTTGAGGCCGCGCGGGGTGACCACGCCGAGATAGGGGAGGTAGAAGCGGTCGGCGCGAATCAGGTAGCGGCTCTCGGCGTCGCCGGCGGTCCCCGCCGTGTCGATGGGAATGCCGAGGGTACGGAGCTCGTCCTTGTCGCGCTCGAAGGCGCGTCGCACCGCCTCTGGAGCGCCCGTGCCATAGCCGGGGACCAGGTTTCGCAGCTCGTCGAGCGTCGCGCCGTACTTGCGGGCGAGCAGTGCGGCGACGAGGTCCATCCAGCGGCGAAGTTTGGCGTGCTGGCTCAGGGCGGGCTCCGAAGGGGATGCCCGGAAAGGTAGACGGGAGGTGTGACGGTCAGGGCACCACCCGCCCGCCTGTCACGGGTCGGAGGTATCATAGGAGACCTGCTTCCGCACCCCTCCCGACGGATTGCTCATGCGGCGCCTGCCCGATGGTTCGTACCGCTTCTCGCCCAAGGATCTGATCGCCTACCTCGAGGGCGACTTCGCGGCGTGGTGCGAGCGCAACGCCGCAGAGCGCGTGCGCGGGAGCGGACGGGAACGCTTGGGGACCAGGACGCTCGCCCCCGACGGCTCCGACGCGGAACTCGAGCTCGTGAAGCAGCGCGGGCTGGATCACGAGGCGGCCCACCTGACACGGCTCCGCGCCAAGGAGCCGACGCTGGTGGAGGTGCCGCGAGCCGAAGACGCCCACGCGTTGACGATCGCGGCGATGCAGGCCGGCGCCCCGGTGATCTTTCAGGGCGAGCTCCGCGCCGAGCCGTGGATGGGGATCGCCGACTTCCTTCATCGCGTACCGGGCGATTCCTCGTTGGGAGACCATCATTACGAGCCGTGGGACACCAAGCTCGCCCGTTCCGCCAAACCGTACTTCCTGCTGCAGCTCTGTGCCTACGCCGAGATGCTCGAGGCGATGCAGGGGCGCGCGCCCGATCGCTTCGGTTTCATTCTGGGCGATGGCAGCGAGGCCACCTTCCGCACCGCAGACGTCATCCACTACTACCGGCGCCTGAAGCAGTCGTTCGAGCGCTTTCAAGCAGACTGGCAAATCGACACGTTGCCCGATCCAGCCCTCGATCGCACCCACGGCCGATGGAGCGAAGCCGCACAGCAGATGCTGACCGATGTCGATGATCTCTCGCTGATCGCCGGCATCAGCCGCAGCCAGATCATTCGGCTGCGCGCGGCCGCGGTGGACACGGTCGAAGAGCTGGCGAATCTCGCACCCGATACGACGATCCCTCGGATCTCGCCAGCGTCGCTCGCCGCGATCCGCGAGCAGGCGCGAATGCAGGTTGCCACGCGCACCACCGGCACCATCGCCTGGTCGCTGCGCCCGCTCGACGCGGACCAACCTCGGCGCGGCCTCGCCCTGCTGCCGCCCCGATCGCGGCTCGATGTGTTCCTCGACCTCGAGGGTTTTCCCTACGCGGAACGCGGGCTGGAATACCTGATCGGCGCCACGACGATCGCGGCCGATGGCACGCTCGCCTTCGACGATTGGTGGGCGCACGACGAACCGGAGGAACGCGTCGCCTTCGAGGGCTTCATCGACTGGGCGTGGGAGCGGTTGAAGCAGGACCCGACGATGCACATCTACCACTATGCCGCCTACGAACGCACCGCCTTCTCGCGGCTGAGCACCAAGTACGCCACGCGTGAATACGAACTCGACCAGCTGCTCCGCCACGATGTCTTCGTCGACCTGTACACCGTGGTGCGGCAAGGGATGGTGATCGGCACGCCGAGCTATTCGCTCAAGGAGATCGAGCATCTCTACATGCCGCCGCGGACCGAGGCGATCACCAGCGCCGGCGGCTCCGTGATAGAGTACCAGCGATGGATCGAGAGTGGTGAGAGCCGGCAATGGCCGGAGTCGCCGATCCTCTCGGCCATCCGCGACTACAACCGCGTCGACTGCGAGTCGATGGTCCCGCTCCGCGATTGGCTGCTGGCGCGGCAGGAGGACGCCGGGCTCTCGTGGCTTCCCCGCCCCGATGCGCCGACCGAATCGGTCAGTGATCGCGAGCCGAAGGCGGTTGAGCTCTACGCCGCGGCCCTGGCCGAGCGCGCGGCAGCGCTGCCGCCGGATTCGGAAGAGCGGCGTGTGACCGAACTGCTCGGCTGGCTGCTGGAATACCACCGGCGCGACGCCAAGCCGTTGTGGTGGCGCTTCTTTCAACGGCAGACGCTGTCGGAACTGGAGCTGCACGCTGACGCGGACTGTCTCGCGGGGGTGACACGCACCGCGCGCGAGCCGTGGCCGGAGAAGCGGTCGATGGTCTACGAGTATGCCTTCGATCCGGACCAGGACACTCGGCTGCATGCCGGCTCTGCCGTGTATGTCCTGGGTGATGGCATCACCAGCACCAAGATCGACACGATGGACCTGGCCAACGGTCGACTGACGCTGAAGGTCGGCACCGGGCGGTCGCTCCCCGAGCATTGCCAGCTGATTCCTGACGAATACGTGAACCCGACGCCGATTCCCGAATCGGTCGAGCGCTACGTGCGCAGTTGGGACGAGGGCACGCCGGCGTCCGCAGCCGTCGACGACCTGATCCATCGCCGCGCGCCACGCCTGCGCGGCCACGGTGGCGGACGGGTGATCGCGGACGGCAGCGGCAGCGACGGCGCGATCGCCGCCGCGCGCGCCATGGATGGCACCACGCTCGCCATCCAGGGGCCGCCGGGCACCGGCAAGACCACCACCGGCGCGAAGCTCATCGCGGCGCTGCTCGACGACGGCAAGCGCGTCGGCGTGATGGCGACCGGCCACGCCGTGATCCTCAATGTGCTGGAGAAGTTGCTGCAGCAGCGCCCCGACCTGGCCGGGCGCGTCCTCAAGGTGGGCAAGGAGAGCGACCACCCCCTGGCGGTGAGCGGCGCAATGCGTCTGCTCGATTCGGCGAAGGCGCCCGATGCCGTGGCAGCGGCGTCCTGCGTCGTCGGTGGCACCGCCTGGCTCTTCAGCCGGCCGGAGATGATCGGCGCGCTCGACTACCTCTTCATCGACGAGGCCGGCCAGGTGCCCCTCGCCAACGCCGTCGCCGCCGGGATGTCGGCGCACAACCTGATCCTCATGGGCGACCAGATGCAGCTCGCCCAACCGACGCAGGGGGAGCACCCCGGCGAGAGCGGCAAGTCGTGCCTCGCCTATCTCCTCGAGGATCGCGCCGTCATCCCCGACGAGCTCGGCATCTTCCTCGGCACCTCGTTCCGGATGCACCCCGACGTCTGCCGCCTGATCTCCGAGTCGTTCTACGAGGGGCGGCTCGGCAGCCACGCCCTCACCGCCGGCAATCACGTCGCGCTCCCGGCCACCGCGCCGATCACGACCGGCCACGGTGTCGCCTTCCTCCCGGTCGAACACGCAGGCAATACGCAGGGGAGCGACGAAGAGGTCGAGGCGATCGTCGGCTTGGTGGCCTCGTTGCTGCAGGGTACCGTCACGGTGCACGGCGATGCCCCACGCCCGATGACGCTCGACGACATTTTGATTGTCGCGCCATTCAATCTGCAGGTGCGCGCACTCCGCGCCCGCCTGGGCGACGCGGCGCGCATCGGCTCGGTCGACAAGTTCCAGGGGCAGGAAGCACCGGTGGTGATCGTCTCGATGTGCGCGAGCACGCTCGACGATGCGCCACGCGGCCCGCAGTTCCTGCTCTCGCCCAATCGGCTCAACGTGGCGATCTCGCGTGCGCAGGCGCTCGCCGTGGTCGTCGGCTCCTCGACGCTCGGCGATGTGCGGGTGCGGTCGGTGGAGGAGTTGACGCTGGTGAGTCGGTGGTGCCGGATCGAGCTGCTTGCCGAGGGGTAGGAGGCGGTCGATACTTGGAGTCGATACGTGGAACAGTCCTAGCCTGCCATCCTGCCCCACCTGCCCTCGCCGAGGTCGCCGATGACGCGATCGCTGATGGTCTGCGGTTTGTTGCTCCTTGGAGCGTGCGGTGGCGGGGGATCGCCGACGACACCGCCGCCACCACCGCCACCGCCGCCACCACCCCCGCCACCGCCGCCGCCACCACCGCCACCGCCAGGCGGACCGCTCGTCTTGTCGGCGACCCTGCTGACGACACCGACGATCGGTGCCACCCTCGCGTTCACGGTGACCCGTGACGGGCAAGCCGTCACCCCGACCCTCACGGTCCGCACCGAGCGGCGCTGGCTCACGGAGCGCGCGGTGCTCAACACGGCGTCGCTCGCGGCACGGCAGTTGGTCGCGGCGGGACCGGGCGAAGTCGTCGTCAATGTGGCGGCGGACGGGCTCACCGATTCGGTGATCGTGCGGGTCGTCCCCCCGCGAGCGCTGATCACCGCCCTCGCCGGCCCTGCTGGACGCACCCACCTCGGCACGGGCGACACGCTTGCCATCCGGGGCTACGGGATGCAGACCGTCGTGCCCGACCAGCTCTTTCCCGGCACGCTCGGCGTGAGCAAGGCCACGACCAGCGACAGTGCCACGCTCCGCCTGGTGACTTCCGCGGCCGCGAGCGGCGGGCCGTGCACCGGCCGGACCGTGGCGTATCGGCTCACACCCACGAATGTGGACCTCGAGATTCCGGTGGCAACGCCGTACACGCGGGCACGCACCGGGGAGCTCGCGCTCGCCGCAGGTGAGGCCGTTGCCTTGACCAGCACGGCGGCGGGTTGCCTCCGCGTCGCACCGCAGGCCGCCAATGCGCGCTACCTCCTCGCCTGGGTCGACGACCGTCGCATGGTCCAGGCGGAGACGCAGTTCGAGGTCCCCGCACCCGGGGATGTCACCCTGCAGCTGCAGGATCAGAGCGGTCCGCCCGCCACGGTGTCCGGTGCCGGGCTCGTGGCCGCGGCAGCGGCGCCCAATCCGTTCGCGCCGATGGCCACGTCGAGCCGCGCCATCTCGCTGCTGGCCAGTGGCCCTCAGGCGGCCAGCGCCTTCATGGATGTTCCCTTCGCAGCCTGCGGTTCGACACCCACTGCGGCCGCGTGGGCCATCTACTGTCGCACGACGCCATGGGTCGTGGGCGCCACGTTCAACTTCCAGCCGACCGCCGTCGCGCGACCGGCGACGACTGCACGCATCATCGCGACGCGCCCGAAGGTCGTCGCGGCGATCATCCAGGCGGACGATGCCCTCCTCGCCCCGGCGGCACTCACCCGTATCGAGGCGACGCTCGACTTCCTCGACACGCAATACCTCGCCTCGCTTCGCCAGTCGCTCGGCACCACCCGCGACGTCGTCACCTCACCCGGTTCGGGGCAACTGGTCGTGATGTTCGAGGCGGGCGGCACGGCCAACACGATTCGCACCACCACCGACGGCAGCGTGCCGCAAGGCGCCTTCAGCTTTGTGAGCATGCTGCTCAACTCGACCAATTGCTATGCCATCCCGGCGAACTGCAGCGACGGCGGCGTGGATCCGATCATCGTGCACGAGACGACGCACACCTACCAGTTCCTCTCGAACCGCGAGCTGCGCAACGGGCAGTCACCATTCGGGCAGTCATGGTCGCTGGAAGGCGGCGCCGCGTTGCACGAGCTGCTGACCGCGCTGGAGCGGCACAGCATCGCGTGGAATGCCAACACGCAATTCGAGGCCTTCGCCGGGACCGACCCGCGCCGGCAGACCGCCATCTTCACCAATGGCAATGTCGGGCCCTTCACGCTGGGCTATCGAGGGTCGGCAGCGTTCTTCCGCTATCTGGCGCAGCGGCTGGTTACCGAACGCGGGATGACCTGGACCGATGCGCTTCGCGAGGTGCAGATCGGGGCGATCGAAGGCTGGTATGGCATCGGCTTCGGGGGCGCGTCGTACGGTCAGGGACTGGTGCCGCGGATGCGCACGCGCTTCGGACCGTCGTGGCATCCGGCCGATGCCCTGCTTGAATGGACGATGGCGCAGGCCGCCGATGACCTCACCAGCAATCCACGCTTTCAGGATCTGACCAGCCGGACCGCAGCCCGCGAGTTCAACGGGCTCTACGTGCACAACGGCGTCACGCCGTCCGGCGGAGTGTCCGCCGGTAGCGGCGCGACCACCCTGAAGACGTCGCCATCGGGCAACAGCGGCGTCTTCCAGATTGATGATGCGGCGGCCGGTGGGAGCTATGTCGCGACGTCGACGGTGGGTGGGTCAGTACGATGGATGGTGCTGCGGGTGCGATAAGGGGCGAACAGCGAACCGCGAACGGCGAGGGGCTAGCCCCCCAGCCGCTTCAGTTCCTCGATCCGCTTGCGCACGCTGACGACGGCGGGCTGCAGCTCGGCATCGGCATCCTTCCACTGCGTGGCGAACGCCTCGTAGTGCTTGAGGGCCGTGGCCCGTTCGCCCTTGGCATCGTACAGCTCGCCAAGGCGCTTCTCGGTCGCCGCGAGGGCGAATGGATCGTTGATGCCGCCGAAGCGGACGGCGGGCTCAACGCTCAAGTAGCGCTCGAAGTACACCATCGCCGAATCGGGCTGCTTCGCCTTGTCGAAGCTCCGTGCGATACCAAAGGAGCCGGTCGCCGTCAGCCCCGACGGCGCACCATCACTCGCGACCATGGCCGCCCGGAACTTGGCGATCGCCTCAGTCGGCTTCCCCTCGGCGAGGAGCAGTTCCGCCTCCAGCCAGGCGATCTCGGGCTGCAGACTCCGCGACGTCGCGGCGCCAGGACGGTCGGTCATCATGCGCGCCAACAACGCGCGTCCGCGTGCCGGTGCATTCGCCATGGCATAGAGTCGAATCGTGGTTCCCCAGGGGCGGTCCACGGCCGGGATCGCCGTCCACTGCGAACTCGCGACGATCTTGTCGAACTGCGCGACGGACTGCGGGAGCTGCAACCCCGCAAAGATGTTGGTGGCTGCCTCGACGTAACCGTCCAACGCATTGGGGATGCCACGCGCCGCGAGGATCGCATCGAGGCTGCCGGCGTGGCTCCGGAACGCGGCAAGCTGGCCTTGCGTCAACGCCACATCGGCGAGGATTGCCTGCGCCCCCATCTGCTCTGGAACCGATGTGGATCGGGCGACCCGCTCCATCACGCGCTTCGCGGAATCGATGTCGCCGCGCACGAAGGCCGCGAGCCCCACGGCCCCGATGATATTGAACTCCTCAATCGCGGCAGGGGAGACCTTCCGAATCGAGTCGATGAAGCGTTCGGCGTCGTCGTAGCGACCGACCTCCAGCAGCGAGTTGGCGTACTTGCCTGCATTGCGACCGTTCGGGGCGATCCGGAATTGCCGTTCCGTATACCGCAACGCACTGTCGTACTGCTCGCGGCTGCGATAGAGGAGCGAGAGCTGATTGAGCGGGGCGGTCTGGGTCGAGTCGATGGTGATCGCGGCCGAGTAGGCCGTCAGCGCCTTCCCGCGATCGCCGAGCGTGCTGTGCCCCTGGTTGAAGGCGCCAAGCACGAGGTTCTTCTCGAGTGGCGGCAACCGGTCGGCGTAGCGCGCCGCACGCTCGAGCGCGGAGTCGCGCGCGATCTGTGATGCGCCGGAGTTGGTGAGCGCGGCGTTCAGTTTCCGGTACGCCAGTGCGAAGGTCGAGTCGAGCGCGATCGCTTCGCGGAGCAGCGTGACGGCGCGATCAAAGTCGCTCTCGACGTCGTTGGCGCGCGTCGCCTCGGTGTACTTGCGGAGCGCCTCGAGGTTGGCGGTCGTGGCGCGCTCGAGCGGGACGGCGTTCTGCACTTCCTTGAGCGACTCGCCCAGCTTGCCACGGAGCTTCCTGGTCAGATCGTCGACGACATTGAGCAGATCCTTCACGCCGTCGGCGGTGCCCTGATACGACGCGAGCACCGTGCCCTGCGCCGTCGACGTCAGCTCGATCGAGACGAGGTAGCCTGGGCCGGCCGCGGCGAGTCGGCCACCGAGGATCGCTTTCGCCCCGGCGCGCGTGGCGACGGCCTTGGCGGTGGCCAGATCGAGCGGCGTGCTGTCGGGGCGCTGCATCCGCACGAGCTCTGCCGCCACATCCGACGGGCTCAACACCGTCACCGCGCGCGATTGCGACATCGCGGCGCGCACCGCCGCCTGCACGATCGGCGCGAGCGTCGAGTCGCCACCGGTCGTGGTGAAGTCGGCCAGCAAGACCTTGTCCTGCGCCGCGAGCGTGCCGCTCGCGAAGAGCGACGCCGCGGGGCCGATCCCCATCTGCCGCGTGACCATGTAGCCGATCACCAGCAGCACGAAGCTGCCCATGGTGACCATGCCGTAGCGCAGGTTGCGGCGCCATGACAGGTGCGGATTGGCCTTGAGCGCGATCGTCGCCAGCGTCCCCGACGGCGCCCGTCCCACCATCGTACCGCCGGGCGTGAGCGTCGGCGTGGCGCGGGCACTGCGCCGCGCGACCGACTTGGCGTACCCGGTGAGCAGCAGCATCGGCAGCCCGAGCAGCATCAGGCCGACCGCGCCCGGGTAAGTCCACTCGGGGAGGCCGATCGCCACCACCGCGGCCTTCGCCACGATTGCCACCGCGACCGTCGCCATCACGTACAATCCGAACGCCTTGCCGAACGACCCGGGCCCGGAGAGCGCCATCGTCGGCGATGAGCTGGAGGAGGCGGTCGTGACCTCGTCGAGCGTGCGCAGCACTTCGGTCGCGTTGTTGACGCGGTCGGCCGGATCCTTCTCCAGGAGCTGCTTGACGAGCGCGGCGAGCGCGGGCGGACAGTCGCTCCGCTTCTGCGTGGCCAACGGCGGCGTCTCGCTCAGGTGTGCGGCGAGCATCCGCTGCGGCGTGCGGTCGGCGAACGGACTCGCCCCGGTGAGCAGCTCGTACGCCATGCAGCCCAACGCGTAGAGATCGACGCGATGGTCGATCGTCGGATCGCCGGCGACCTGCTCCGGCGCCATGTACGCCGGCGTGCCGATGCTCGTCCCCACGGAAGTGAGCGTGCCGCCGGCCACTTCCGCACGCGAGGCACTGAGTGCCTTCGCGATGCCGAAGTCGGTCACCACCGCGGTGCCACCCGAGAGGAGCACGTTGTCGGGCTTGATGTCGCGATGGACGATGCCGCGCGTGTGGGCGTACGCGAGCGCCTTGGTGACGTCGCGCAAAATCGCGATCACATCGGCGATCGGCATTCCGCCACCACGGATCCGGGTGCGGAGCGACTCGCCCTCGACGAACGGCATCGTGAAGTAGGGCAAGCCGGCGACGTCACCGGCCGCCAGCACCGGGACGATGTTCGCCTGCTGGAGCGACGCCGCCAGCAGGATTTCCCGCTCGAACCGCTCGGCGTTGATCCCCTGCGCCAGCTCCGGCGAGAGGACCTTGATCGCCACCATGCGGGCAAGTCGCACTTCCGTGGCCAGGAAGACCCGCGACATCCCGCCGCCGCCGAGTTCCCGCTCAATGCGGAACGCGTCACCGAGATGGGCCTGGAGCTGGTCGCGAAGGTCCACGGGGGTCCTGAGAGCTGGGAAGACGGCGGGTCGGGCGTGAGGAGACCGCATAAGTGTAGGGCTGGCGCGGGGTTGACGCCAGCACGGCGGCACTGCCCCGGGCCATCGCCGCCACCCCCCATTGACAGAACCGGCGCATATGGTGAAATATCAGCAGTGCTGAATTATCAGCAGGAACCCGCACCTCGGAGTCTCGATGCCGAAGCCCTCCCTGACCGACGACCTCTCCCGGCGCGAACGCCAGGTCATGGACGCCCTTCACCGCCGTGGCGAGGCCACCGTGGCGGAGATCCTCCGCGATATCCCCGACCCGCCGTCGTACTCGGCGGTCCGGTCGATCCTCCGGATCCTCGCCGAGAAGCACTTGGTGACCTTCCAGGAGGATGGGCCGCGCTACGTCTACCGCCCCGCCACTCCCACGACCCAGGCCCGCGCCGACGTCCTCAAACAGGTGGTGCACACCTACTTCGCCGGCTCGACCGAGCAGGCGTTCACCGCCCTGCTCCAGATGGCCGACGCGACGCTCTCGCCCGAGGAGCTCGCCCGCATCCGCGAGCGGATCCGCGACGCCGAAGCGAAGGGGCGCTAACCGATGACCCTGACTTCATTGCTCGGCATCGGGACCCCCTCCGGTCCGACGCTCCTTCTCGTGCTGAAGGCCACCACCATCCTGCTGGTGACCGTCATGCTGGCCGGCGCACTGCACAAGGCCTCCGCAGGGGTCCGTCACCTGGTCTGGCTGGTGGCGATCGCCGCCGTGCTGCTCCTCCCGGCGCTCTCACGCTGGATGCCGCTCGACTTGCCGGTGCTCCCCGCCGCGGCCAGCGTTGCCACGGTGACGCCGCCCCCGGTCGACAATCAGCAGATCACCACCGTCGCCCCCGCGCAGCAACAGTCGACGCCGAGCACTGCGCCGGCCTCGACCACGCCGACCCGTGCCCTGCCATCGATCGGCACCATGCTGATCGGTCTCTGGGCCGCGGTCGCGCTGCTGCTGATTGCACGGCTCATCCACGGCACCCTCGCCGTGCAGCGCATCGTGCGCAGCGCGAAGCCGCTCGCCGATGACGACTGGAACGATCGTCTCTACGATGTGGCCGATCGCCTCGGCATCGCCCGCGCGCCGCGCGTCGTGAAGAGCGAATCGATCCACGTCCCCTTCGCCACCGGCCTCCTCAACGCCACGATTGTCCTCCCGGCCGAGTGCGACAGCTGGACGCCAGGCCAGCGCGACGCCGTGCTGATTCACGAGCTCGGGCATGTGCGTCGTCGCGACCTCCTCGGCCACACGCTCGGTCGCGTCGCCTGCGCGGTCTACTGGTTCCATCCATTGGTGTGGACGGCCGCGCGCCGGCTGCGTGATGCGAGCGAGCGCGCTTGCGATGACCTCGCGATCCGCCTCGGCTCGCGGCCGAGCGAGTACGCCGAGCATCTGCTGCAGATCGTCACCGCGGTCGGGCGTCCGGCGGTACCGAGCGTGGCGCTCGCGATGGCGCAGCGGAAGGAGTTCGAAGGGCGCATGCTGGCGATCCTCGACCCGGCACTCCGTCGCGAGGCGCCGCCGCGCTGGCAGGTGGCGTCGATCACCGGTGCGCTGATGGCGATGTCGCTGCTGGTCGCGGCGGCCGCACCGGCGCCCGCACCGGCTCAGGCCAAGCCGCTCGAGATCGCGAACAGCGCGACGAAGACCGTCCACGCCGATCCGCCGCAGGATCCGCTGCCGGTCGCGAAGCCGGCGCCGAAGGCGTCGCCCGAACCGGCCACGACGCCCGACGCGAAGTCGACCGTGGTGAACATCAATCCGAACGTGCGGATCAATGTCCGCACGCAGGGCGAGTTGCCTGCCGAGATCCGTGATGCGAATCCCGAGCTGCTCGCGAAGATCCTCCGCACCGACAGCAGCGCCGAAGTGCGCCGCGTGGCAGCGTGGGGGCTGCACGATCACGCCGACGTTCCGGTGGCCTTCAGCGCGTTGAGCGCGGCCGCCGAACGCGATGCCGACGCCGATGTCCGCACCATGGCGGTCTGGGCGCTCGAGTCGTCGCGCGACACCAAGGTCAGCGAGTTGATCGGCCGCGTGCTCGCGCGCGACAGCGACGCCGATGCGCGCGAGATGGCGGCGTGGGCGCTCGGCCAGTTTGCCGATCCGTCAGCCGCCGCACCGCTGGCCGCAGCGCTCGCCAAGGAAACGTCCGACCGCACGCTGGGCACCATCGCCTGGGCCATCGGCACCGTCCCGATGGAGCGCGCCCCGGCGAAGCTCACCGCGCTGCTCAGCAACGAGTCGAAGCACACCCGACTCACCGCCGCGTGGGCGCTCTCGAACATCGCCGACAAGGCGACGCTCCCCGCGATTCGCGCCGCGCTCAAGCAGCCGCAGGACGCCGGCACCACGCGCGCGCTGCTGCGTGCCGCGATGGCGATGGACCCCTCGCCCGAAGGACTGAGCGATCTGCTCACCTCGTCCGACCCCGGTGTCCGTGCTGCGGCCGTCGCGGCGATGTCCGGCAAGCGCAGCATCGACCCCTGGCCGTGGCCCTGGCCGCGGCCGCGCCCGAACCCCTGATCTCCGGCGGCGGCGCGTGAGCTCCGGCTCGCGCGTCCGCCGCCTTTTCATTGCCCTGAAGTGCTGATTTTTCACCATACCACGGAGTTCCCTGTGCTGCGCATCCTCTGCTCCACCGCCGCCGGCGTCCTCGCGCTCGGCTCCCTGCACGAACCGGCCGTCGCCACGACGTCCGCCGACATCACGACGCTGATCGCCGAGACGCGCGGCGCGCCACCGACCCTCTGCCTGCTCGCGGCAGGCGCCATCGGCAATGGCGGCTGGTGGGGCGGGATGCACGCCCCCGTGTCACCGCTCGTCGAAGGCGACAGCTACTCGATCCGCACCGGTCGCAACACGCCGCTCTCCGTCGGCGACCGCACGTTGCTGCTCAACTCGATTGTCCTCCCCGACAACTGCACCCGCGAAGTCGCGGTGCGGCTCCTCGGCCGCGATGGCAGCGACGCCACCGTCGCGGGACTCACGCAGCACGCCACCTCGCGCGATTCCTCGCTGCGCAGCGTCGCCGCGTACGGCCTCGGCCTGATCGAGAAGGCCACCACGGTGCCGACATTGATCACCCTGACCAACGATGCGGCCGTGGGTCCGCGTGCCAATGCGCTGTGGGCGCTTGGTCGGATCGGTGATGGCCGTGCGCTCCCCGCCGCACTTCGTGCGATCGACGATCGTGACCCGGTCGTCCGCGAAGCCGCCGCGACTGCACTCGGTCAGCTCGATTCCTCGGCCGCGATCACCGCACTGATCCGTCATCTGCGCCAGGACCCGGCCGCCAACGTTCGCCGCATCTCGGCGTGGGCCCTCGCACAGCTCGAAGCAAAGACTGCCGACGGCGCGCTCGGCGAGGCACTCGCCAACGACAAGGACGCCGATGTCCGCGAAATGAGCGCCTGGGCCATCGGCAACCTCTCGATCCGTCAGGGCAATGCGGCGCTGCTGGCGGCCGCCAAGTCCGACACCGATGAGCGCGTCCGCGAGACCGCCGTGTGGACGATCGCCGAGCGTGGCGACGCGAGTGCCGCGGGCACAGTCAGTGACGTGCTCGCGAACGAGAAGAACCCCGCCGTGCGCGCCACGGCTGCGTGGGCACTCGGTAAACTCGAGCCGAAGATGGCGCCACGCGGCTTGATCAGCGCGTTGACCGACGACGACGAGCGCGTCCGGATGACCGCCGCATGGGCGCTCTCCGAGATCGGCGATGTCGCGGCACTCCCCGCGCTCCGCACCGCGCTCTCGCGGCCCGCGACGGATCGGACGCGCAAGGCGCAGATCCGCGCGTTGCTTGAGATGGGCGAGGATCCCGATCGGCTCGTGGAGCAGTTGAAGTCGCCCGACGCGAGTGTGCGTGCCGCGGTGGCGCAGGCGCTCGCGGGCAAAGGACACATCAATCCGTGGCCGTGGCCGCAGCCGCGCCCGCGTCCCTTCCCGTGAGCTGACAACCCTTCCCACCACTGGGGGCGTCTCATGCGAGCCGTCCCCCAACCAGGACCCCCTGATGCTGCGTCGCGCTTTGATTCTCCCCTGTCTCCTGCTTCTCACCACGCTGGCCGTGGCGTCCACCGCGGCACAGGGCGTCGCGCCCGCCTCGATCACGGCGCACCGCGTCACCGCGCCGCCCGTGCTCGACGGCGTCGATGACGACCCGTCGTGGCGCGGCGTGCCGAGCACCGACGAGTTCCGCGAGGTTCGCCCGCGCGAGGATGGTGCACCGCTGCAACGTACCGCCTTCCGCGTGGGCTACGACGCGCAGTACCTCTATGTCTTCGTGCGCCTCTTCGATGCGCGCCCCGACAGCATTGTCGGTCGGCTGTCGCGCCGTGACGACGAGTCGGTCTCCGACCACGTCACCGTGCTCATCGATTCCTATCACGACAAGCGCACCGGCTTCGAGTTCCAGGTCAATCCGGTCGGCGTGAAGGCCGACTACGCGATCTACAACGATGGTCAGGAAGACGCCGCGTGGGACGCCGTGTGGGATGTCGCCACCAAGGTCGATTCGCTCGGCTGGACGGCGGAGTACCGGATTCCATTCTCGCAGCTGCGCTTCGCCCCGAAGGACGAGGTCACCTTCGGCTTCATGGTGTTCCGCAACCTGCAGCGCTTCACGGCGCAGGTGAGCTGGCCGATCTTCCGCCAGTCGAAGACCGGCTTCGTCTCGCAGTTCGGTGAATTGCGCGGGCTGGTCGGGCTCGCGTCGCCGCGCCGCGCCGAGGTGGTGCCGTATGTCGTGGCGCAGAGTGCACCGACGCCGGGGACGGTCGACCGGAGCCAGAAGCTTTCGGCCGGCGGTGACCTGCGTCTCGCGCTCGCCTCGAACATCCTCCTGAATGCCACGGTGAACCCAGACTTCGGCCAGGTCGAGGCCGACCCCGGGCAGCTGAACCTCTCGGCCTTCGAGATCTTCTTTGAGGAGCGTCGGCCGTTCTTCGTCTCCGGGTCAGGGCTCTTCGACTTCCGGGTGAATTGCTTTGTCGTCGTCGACTGCCAGACTGGTGAAGGGCTGTTCTATTCTCGCCGCATCGGTCGTTCTCCCGATCTGGCCGGACGAAACGGCGACGCCACCACGCCCACCTCGACGCGGATCCTCGGCGCGGCGAAGGTGACCGGTCGTCTCCCGGGCGGGCTCGCGGTCGGATTCCTCGATGCGGCGACGGAGCGGGTTGAGGGCGTCAACGGCCTCACGGCCGAGCCGGCGGCCAACTACGCGGTCGCGCGCGCCAACCAGGACTTCGATGGCGGCAAGGGGAGCGTCGGCGCGATGGTGACCTCGGTGTTCCGGTCGCTCGACCCGAGCAGCGAGGCGTTCCAGCACTCGAGCGCGCTCACCGGCGGCCTCGATGCACGCCGGCGGATCGGCCTCTACGAGGTGTCGGGTTCGTTGATGGGGAGCCGGGTGGCGGGAAGCGCCGAGGCGATCACACGGACGCAGTCGCGGCCGGCGCACTACTACCAGCGCCCCGATGACGACCTCGCCCTCGATCCGACGGCGACGTCGCTGGGCGGGACTTCGTTCGAGTTCCGGATCGGGAAGGTCGGCGGGCAGAAGTCGCGCTTCGAGACCGGCTACGCGCGTCGCTCCGCCGGCTTCGAGATCAACGACATCGGCTTCCTCAACCGTGCCAACGAGCAGACGTTCACCAACTGGTACGCGCTCCGCTTCAACAAGCCGACCTCCGTCTATCAGCGGCTCAACTGGAACTTCAATTGGTGGCAGTACTGGACGCTCGACGGCCTGCCGACGGAGCGTGCCTTCAACTCCAACGTGCACGTGCAGTTCAACAATCGCTGGTGGCTGCACACCGGCGGCACGATCGGCATCGGCCAGACCTACTGCGATCGCGACTGCACGCGCGGCGGCCCGGCGCTGAAGGAAGAGCCGGCGTTCCGGCCATGGCTGGGGCTCGAGGGCGATGGCCGTCGGCCGTTGGTGCCGTCGCTCTGGGTCAACTACACCAACGCCGATGGCGGGCGGACGACCAACCTGAGCCTCAATCCGCAGGTGACGCTCCGGCCGTCCAGCCGCTTCTCGAGCTCGCTGAGCCTGAACATCGGGCGCAACAAGCGCGACGCGCAGTGGTTCGACAACGTCACCGACGGCGCGGGCGTGACGCACTACACCTTCGCCGCGCTTGACCAGCACACGCTCGGCATCACCTGGCGGCTCAATTACACGCTGTCGCCGACGGCATCGTTCCAGTGGTACGCCAACCCCTTCATCACCAAGGGGACGTACTCGCGGGTGCGCGAGCTCGCCGATGCGCGCGCCAAGGCGTACGACGATCGCTACCAGCCGTACGCCGATGCTCCGGCGAATCCTGGCGGCTTCAATGTCCAGCAATTCCGCTCGAACGCGGTCTTCCGCTGGGAGTACATGCCGGGGTCGACACTCTTCCTGGTCTGGAATCAGGGCCGGGAAGGCTTCGCCGATCGTGAGGGCGACCGCACCTTCCGCGGCGACGTGCAGGATCTCTTCAGTCGGCGGGCGGAGGATCGGTTTCTGGTGAAGTTGTCGTATTGGCTGAATCGATAGTCGTAGGGGCGACGCATGCGTCGCCCGTACGCAGGGGGTGAGAGGGAGCTGCGTGATCGTGAATGGGCCAAGGTTCAGCTCATACGCGTCTACGCAGCTCCCTCGCTCCGCTCAGGATGACACGCTCATCCGCGCTTCCGTGACCGCCGTGCGCCAGCCATCCCAACCAGTCCCGTCGCGAGCAACGTGAGGGTCGCCGGCTCCGGCACCACGTCGCCATTGCCGACCGGCGTCGAGAAGCTGACGTCGAGCGTCGCCTGGCCCGCGCTGCCATAGAAATCCGTCATGCGGCAGAGGTCATCGTTCGGGTCGTTGCAGACCGCGTTCGGATCGTAGAAGGGATTCGGCGCGCTGATCGTGGTCCCATCCGGCACCCGCGAGTAGCTCCCGGGCGTCGAGAAGGTCCCCGGTGCGAACCAGAAGAAGGCCGCGCCGCCGCCGGTCGGGCTGTTGGTGGCGACGTCGAAGTTCAGGAAGCGGGCGCCGATGTACCCGAAGCCGGTCCCGAAGCCGTTCGGATCGATCTCGGGCTGGTCGCACAGGTAGTAGTTGGTCCCCACGGTGCCCGGCGTGATCGAGCAGCTGGACGGGTTCCAGAAGCCGCCCGAGGTGATCGGGGCCGCCGTGGTGAGGGTGAAGGCGAGCGTCTGGGGTGTGCCGGTGAAATCCCAGGTCCCGCTGAATTGGTAGGTCCACTGCGCCGATGCTGGCGCCGCTCCCAGGGCGACCAGGAGCGCCCCGACGATGAATCGACTGCGCATGCTGCCTCCAGATTATGACGGATGTCCCCGGGGACCCGGTCGGGTCAGGGGGTATTCGGTCATGCGCAGGGGTAGCGGGAAATGGCTCATGGGGAGATTGATGCGCGGGGGGAGATGGCCCGCGCGGGCAGGGATCGCCATTGGTAGATGGCCCTCGCGGGCAGGGATCGCCATTGGTAGATGGCCCGCGCGGGCAGGGATCGCCATTGGTAGATGGCCCGCGCGGGCGGGGATCGCCATTGGTAGGGGCGACGCATGCGTCGCCCGTACGCATGGGGGGATCGGTGCGCGCGGGTGGGGGGCCGGGGGCGGGCGGCCGGATGCGGGCGGGGATTGGCGCGCGCGGGATTGGGATTTGCCCGGGGGAGATGATGGGCGACGCATGCGTCGCCCGTACGCATGGGGGGATCGGTGCGCGCGGGTGGGGGGCCGGGGGCGGGCGGTCGGATGCGGGCGGGCATTGGCGAGCGCGGGTGGGGCTCGCCATGGGTAGGGGCGACGCATGCGTCGCCCTCCGCTCGCGTCACCGCGATTCATCCGGGGCGGGCGGGGCGGCGCGGGGGGTGGAATTTGGCGATGAGGCGCGGAGGATTGAGTGCGATATAGCGCCGAATGATGTGGAGCATGGGCTCGGTGTCGATGAGACGCTCGTAGTAGTTGCGATGCCAGATGCGAGGCGGCGCATCCGGCCAGCAACGACGGATCTCCCGGCTGGAGGCGGACTTCAGGGAGCCGATGATGGCGCCCACGGAGCGGGGCGGCGGGCCATGGCCGCTCCACAGCGTGCGTTCGCCATCGCCAGCGGTCGGGCGCCGATTATCGAGATGCAAGAGCCCGTGCACGTGATCGGGCATGACCACGAAGGCGTCGAGCGTCACGCCAGGGAAATGCGTCGGGATCGCATGCCACGTGGCCTCGACGACTCGCCCCGCCGGGGTGAGGCAGATGCGACGGTCCCGCACTTCCGCCAGCAGGCGCCGGCGCCCCCACGTCCCGAAGGTGAGGAAGTACCACCCCGGACTGGCGTAATGCCAACCCCGAATGCGGATCGACTGGCGGTGATGGTGTCGCATGCCATGAAGGACGCAGGAGGGGCCACCCCCAGCGGCGCGCGATGATGCGACGCGGATCGCGAATGCGCGATCAATCGTCGCAGGGGCAACCGTGGACGTACTTACCTTTCCGGCATGCCCAACACCCAATCGCCGCCGCCCTGCCCGTCCTGCAACTCGCCCTACACCTACGAGCAGGGGCCGATGCTGATCTGTCCCGAGTGCGCGTACGAGTGGACTGCCGTGGTCGAGGCCGCCGAGAGCGGGCCGAAGGTGATCCGCGACGCGAACGGCACCCCGCTCACCGATGGCGACACGGTGACGGTGATCAAGGATCTCAAGATCAAGGGATCATCCCTGGTGGTGAAGGTCGGCACCAAGGTGAAGAACATCCGCCTCGTCGACGGCGACCACGACATCGATTGCAAGATCGACGGCGTGGGGTCGATGGGACTCAAGTCGGAGTTCGTGCGGAAATCGTAGATCGACATCCGCCTGCACGGGAAACTATCCCATTTCGTAGGGGCGACGCATGCGTCGCCCCCGGCCCGCGACGCGATGACCTGGCCCGGCGGGGAGAAGGGCGACGCATGCGTCGCCCCTACGAAGACCGGGATCTGCCCGCGACAGCGAGGTACCGATCGGTTACCGCAGCACCCCCACCTCGACATGCGATGGCCATTTCGCCGAGCGCTGCACGCGGTGCGTCTGCGCGCGGTAGTCGCTCGCCTTGGCGAGGAAGATGTTGGGGACGAAGGTCTGCGGATTCCGGTCATACAGCGGGAACCAGCTGCTCTGCACCTGCACCATGATCCGGTGCCCGGCGCGGAAGGTGTACGCCTGCTGGTGCAGGTCCACCGTGAACGGCACCACCGTGTTCGCCGGGATCGGCTCCGCCTTCGCGAACGACTTGCGATAGCGGCCGCGCATGATCTCGCTCGCCACCATCAGCTGGTAGCCGCGCATCGCCGGACGCGCCACGCCGCTGTCCGGATACACATCAATCAACTTCACCACCCAGTCGGCGTCAGACCCGGTGGTCGACGCAAAGAGCTTCGCCACCACGTCGCCGGCGATGGTGATGTCGGCAGTGAGCGGCGCCGTCTGCCAGGTGAGCACATCGGGTCGCCCATCGACAAAGCGCTGGTCGCGCGTGAGCCACTCGTTCCATTCCACGTAGGACGGGATCGGCCGCGGCCGATACGGAATCGGGTTCGCCGGATCGGAGACGTACGCATCCTGCCCCACCGCCGCGGTCGGCGCCGTGAACGAGAGCGTGCGGTTGGCCCCGAAGTAGAGCTTCTTCCGCTCGGCGTTCTTCGGCGGCCACGCCGCGAACTCCCGCCAGCTGTTGCTCCCCGCATCAAACATCGTCGCCTCGGCGATCGGCGCCGTCGCACGATCCTTCAGGTACAGCGCAAAGAAGCGCGCCTGCAGCGCCCGGAAATCGTCGCCGGTGTTGCGGCCGAAGCGGATCGCGCCGAGCGAGTCGGCGGTCTCGTCGAACCACTGGCCGTGGAACCACGGGCCGATCACCAGCTTGCTCACGCCGGCGGTGTCGGTGCGCTCGAGCGCCGGATACGACGCCTGCGGGCCGAAGCCATCCTCCTGGTCCCACCAGCCACCGACCGTGAGCGTCGGGATATCGGTGTGATTGAGATAGCGCTGCACGGCCCGCTGCTGCCAGACCGAGTCGTAGCTCGGGTGCGCCACGAAGCGTTGCCAGGTGGGCCACTTGTTGGCGCCGGTGGCCTGCGCGAGTGCGGCGAGCGTCGGGAAGGAGCGATACCAGTCGTAGGTGTCCCAGCGCGTGATCGTCAGCGGGCCGGTGCCGGCCTGCTTCGACTCGCGGCCGTGCACCCACTCGGTGCCGTACGATTGCCGGAAGGCGCCCTGGTGGAAGAAGTCATCGCCCATCCAGGTGTCGACCATCGAGGCCTGCGGCGACATCGCCTTCAGTGCGGGATGCGGATCGACCTGCGCCGCATTGACCAGGAAGCCGGGGTACGAAATGCCGAGCATGCCGACGCGGCCGTTGGTGCGGTTGTTCGTGAGGATGTAGTCGATGGTGTCCCAGGTGTCGGTCGCCTCGTCGACACTGCCGGCCTTCGACTTGTCGCGCGGCGGGCGATTCATGATGAAGACGCCCTCCGACTTGTGCTGTCCGCGGATGTCCTGGAAGACGAAGAGGTAGCCGTCGGCGATCAGCTCCTTGAAGCCGACCGCGATCCCGCTCGTGCCGCCCCAGCCATTCGTGCCGTACGGCGTGCGCGACATCAGCACGGGGAGCGGACCGGTCGCCGTGCGCGGCGTGAGGATCACCGTGAAGAGCTTCACGCCGTCGCGCATCGGGATCATCACCTCGCGTCGGGTGAAGAGCGCGTCGAGCGCCGCGTCGGGTTGCTGGGCGGAGAGGGTTGGCGCGGTGAGCAACGCACCGATGAACAGCATCAAGGCGAGACGAGCGAGACGGAACGCGGCCATCGGCTTCTCCAGCGGGGGATGGTTGAAGATAAGTGCGGGGGTCACCCGGAACGTGTCATCCCGAGCGAAGCGAGGGACCTGCGTAGTCGCGTATGAGCAGAAGCTTGGCCCATTCACGATCACGCAGGTCCCTCGCTACGCTCGGGATGACAAATACCCCCTCACCCCTCACCGATCCAGGTCCCGCCTCGCCTTCCCCAGCTGCAGCGCAATCCCGGGATAGCCCGGCACCGTGATCGGCGCGGTGAGCACGCCGCGCTTGAGGCGCTCGTCCGCGCCATTGCTGATTCGGCGCACGAAGAGGTCGAGCTCCTCGCGATTCTTCCGCCGATCGGATTCCTTGGTGCGATCGAGGTGGACGAGCTCATGCACGATATAGATGGCGCGCGTGGCGTCGATCGATTCGGCGAACGCCATCGTCGCGGCAACGCCCATCAGCAGGTCGTGGCGGAGGTCGTCGAGGTGGGGCAGTCCCGTGCGCCAAGGTGGGAGCATGGCCGCGGCGAGGCGCTGCACGCGCTCGACCATCGGCGACGGCTCATCGCGGCCGATCTGGCGGGCGACATCGACGAGGAGGCTGCCGAGGCGATCGCCGAAGCGTTCATCGGCAACGGCCTCGACGACGATGGCAACAGGCCCTTCCTGCGCATGCGCGGTGATGGCGAGGTCGGCGTGCCAGGTGGTGTCGGCGACGGCAATGGCGGCGTGCGGTTGCACCGTGCCGAGCGTCAGGCCGGCGAGGCGATCGCTATCGAGGAGTGCGGCGAATTCCTCGGGCTCGGCCGGCCGCGGCCCGGGGGCCAGCCACGCCTCGGCGAGCGCCCTGCTGCTGGCGCGCTGCTTCCACAGCTTCGCGGGAACGGCGGCGGCCCAGTCGTCGAGAGTGGCGACGGTGCCGTGGGCGGAGCGGATGGTGATGGGCATGGGGGAAATGTAGTTCGCCTGAGAGCTGTCATCCCGAGCGTAGCGAGGGATCTGCGTAGTCACGAACGAACGAGCGCCTGCTCATCCACGATCACGCGAATCCCTCGCTACGCTCGGGATGACAGCCTCACCCCACCCGCGTCGCAATCCACCACGTCGTCCCGCCCGGATCGCTGACGCCGCCGCGCCGATCGGGATCGCCCTTCTGCTCCGGTTCCTGCACGGACGTGCCACCGGCGCCGAGGGCGCGCTCGAAGGCGGCATCGACATCGGGGAGATAGATGTGCACGTGCGACGGCTGCGGCGGCCATCCGGGCGCCGAATCCGCAACCATCACCACGGTGTCGTCGATGCGCACCTCGGCGTGACGGATGCGGCCGTCGGGGGCATCCATGGTCTGGATCAGCTCCGCATCGAAGGCGGCGCGGAGAAAGGCGATGGTCGCCTTGGCGTCGGAGACGATGAGGTACGGGGCGACGGAGGTGTAGCCGGAGGGCTTGTAGAGCATGGGGGGCTCCTGATGAAGGGATGGTGAACGATAATCGATGATCGATGATCGATGATCGATGATCGATGGGGGATGATGGATGATGGATTGCCCGCCCCTGAAACACTGTCATCCCGAGCGTAGCGAGGGACCTACGTGGTCGCGAATGGGCACGCGCTTCCCCACCAACGACTACGCAGGTCCCTCGCTACGCTCGGGATGACGGGCGTACCCTCACTCCAGCTTCGCCAACACCTCCATCAACGGCACCCAGCTCACCTCAGGAACGGGCACCACCGGCTGCCACTCCTCCCTGGGCACCGTGATCAGCATCCCACCGTCGATGGTGATGTCGAAGGATGGGACCGTGGCGAAGAGTTGTTCACGCGCATCGTCGGGGAGGAGGCCGAGGACGCGCGGGAGGCCACCGACGAAACGCATCAACGGGAGGCCGCAGGAAAGGCACCAGCCGGTGATGCCACCGTTGGCGAGCATCCCCGACGCCTCGGTGCCGCGCGCGTTACCGCCGCAGACGGTGCAGTTGCCGGTGAACCACTGCGGCGCGTCGTGCCACATGTTGACGATCGATCCGACCGTGAACGGCCCCGCATTGAGGTGCTGGCCGCGACACCCCGTGCCCGGGACGACGAGGTCGGGATGGTCGCGCCGGAGCCGCTCGGCGTGACGATCGATCGTGGCGAAGATGATGGCGAGGTCGTGATTCGGGAGCGCAAACGGCTCCCACGGGAGGGGTGTGACGATGGACATGAGGCACCTGTGCGATGAACGATGCCGTCCCATTCGCGCATGGTTCCGACCCGGGGAGGGTCGGCCGGCAGGACCACCGATAAGGCACGGGTGGTGGCGGGTCAGGGAGCCGGAGCTCTCGCCGCACTCGACATGCTGGCCACCGGGACGGAGGTGGACCGAAGAGAATGGTAATCGGTGAACGGTGAACGGTGAACGGGATGATGGATGATGGATGATGGATGGTCGATGATCGATTCCCCCGCCTACGGCGTCACCGCGTCCCTGAGGCGGTAGGTGACCACGCTCTCCACGCCGAGGGAATCGCGCTCGTGGCCGAGGAGATAGTCGCTGCCGATCTCGTAGATCTCGAGGGCCGGCAATTCGGCGCGGCAGAGCGCACGTCCCTCACGGGAGAACGCGATCCACCGGCGCCGGGGCGAGTCGGTCGCTGCGCGGCCGCGCACCCAGATGCGACCATCCTTCCCCATCACGATATTGGTCACCGCCGGGTAGCGCTCGGCGACCGGCCGCTTGGGATCGAGCATCGGATCGACCAGGCGTGCCTTCATGTCGGGCGAGATGTCCGGGTACTGCGCAGCGAGTTGCGCGCGCGCGGCGGCCACCGCCGAATCGGTCACGGTGCGGTCCTCGGTGGTCCAGCGAATCACCAGCGATGGCACCACCTTCTGGCCGACCTTGTAGATCACCAGCTCGGGTTCATTCCACGTGCCGACCGCGAGTCGATCACCGGTGCCCTCGACCTGTGCCGCCCCCTCGAACCAGGGACCCATCCAGATCGCGCCCGGATCGGCCACGGTCTGCCCCTTCCTGCCGCTCGGCACCCCCATGACGGTGTCGCGCAACGCGCCGTTCGGTCCGTAGCGCAGGATCGTCACCGAATCCATCGCCCAGTTGGCGCGCTGACCGAGGCCGGACTTGCCGAAGATCTGCTGGCCATCATCGAAGATCGCCGCCACGTCCGGGGAGTTGATCTCCGAGGGCGCCGTGACCACGGTCCGCGCGAACTTCATGTCGGGACCGAAGAGATGCCACTGCCACGGCTGTAGTCACCGACCCAGAGCGTGTCGCCGACGGTCCGATACACCAGGAACGCGTCCGTGAATTCGCCGGGGCCCTTGCCCTCGCGTCCGGCACGACCGACCAGCGCGCCGGTCGAGTCGTACCAGCGCACCTCCTGGGTTCCCTGATTCACCACGGCGATCCGGCCATCGGTCAGACGACTGCCTCCCATGACACGGTGCAGATAGCTGTCCTCGGAATCTTCCGCGCTCCCGATCCGCAGCGACGGCACGCTATCGACCGTGCAACTCGCGGTCACCGCCGTCATGGCGTTCTCGGCGATCGTCACGCCGACGCTGTCGCGGGTCGTGAAGGCGGGGGCGGGCTGGGAGGCGTCGGCACAGGCGACGACGAGGAGCAGCGGCAGGAGGGCGCGGAAGGGATGCATGCAGGAGCCTGGGAAGGAGGGGAGGCCACCGACGCGGATGGATCAACGATACTGCGAGGTGCTGGGTGGGGGGAGGGGAGGAGAGTGAACGGTGAACGGTGAACGGTGAACGGGATGATGGATGATGGATGATGGATGATGGATTCCCCGCCGGGGGCATGTCAGCCCGAATGCAGTGAGGGATCTGCGTGGTCGCGAATGAGCAAGCGTCTGCTCATGTACGATTACGCAGGTCCCTCGCTTCGCTCGGGATGACAGCGCCCCCTTCCCTCCGTCACACCCCCCGCGTACAATTGGCTCAGGAGTCGCTTCCGTCTTGGCGGCTCTGGCATCTAGAACGGCGGCACCTGTCCGCCTGCCAACCGACCCCGCGCCTGCGGGTCACGGTGGCGCCCCGACCACGGGGGATGCGCGCACGAGACGGCTCGTCAGCGAAAGAGGACCTCATGCTCCCCGCCACAACCCTGCCTCCCCGTCAGTTGCTTGATCACGTCGGCTTCCGCGACTGGATCGCCACGCACGCCGGCTTCTACCACGTCCCGTCCGATATCGGCCTGGTGTGCGTCGCGATCGATCGCGGCGGTCCGCTCCGCGTGACCAAGCCGCTGTCGGGCGATCCGCTGCCACTCAGCATCATCGACGTGCTCACCACGGGGCACTATGTGACCGGCCTCGACGTCGAGCGGACCCTTCCGGCGCTGCCGCTCGCCAAGCTCCGCCGGCGCCAGGGGGGGAGGCGACTCGCGCTCGAGACGCAGTTGCAGCGGAAGCGACTCCTCCCGCGCTGGCATGACTGGCTGCGCGCGGCGGCAGACGCCAAGGAGGCGGTGTTCGGCCTCGACCTCTGGGCGTTGAAGCACTTGCGGTCGGCCAGTTTCGCCGAGCTCGCGCACATGGCGGGGCAGCTGCCGACGATCGGGTCGCGGATGATGTGGGCGCTGGTGCGCGCCGATGCAGGGCGCGCGGTGACGCTCTTCCTGCACTGGGCCGGATCGGGCGAGCACGCCCGCTTCCACGGACTGGGTGACACGGTGGCGCAGATCGTCGGAGCGAGTGTCGACTCCCCGTACCACGCGGAGTACCTGCGGTTGCTGACGCTGGTGGTAGATGTGACGAGCGAGTCAGCGGCGGGATGATGGATGATGGATGATGGATGATGGATGATGGATGATGGATGATGGATGATGGATGATGGATGATGGATTCCCCGCCCAGAGCATTGTCATCCTGAGCGGAGCACCCCGAAGGGGTGCGCAGTCGAAGGATCTGCGTGATCGCGATTACGCAGGTCCTTCGACTTCGCGACGGCTGCGCCGTCGCTTCGCTCAGGATGACAACGCTTCGCGCGTCGCACAAGGGGGGTGAGAGTCCGTCGTCAGCGCCGTGCCACGCGCGCCTTGGGGCGCTCGGTGAGCTGCGCCAACAATTGCTCTCCCATTCGACGCCGAGCATCGAGGATCTCCAGAGAAAGCATGACGCCCCGAGCGTCGATGTCCGGATCGTAGCTGATGGGTTGGCGCAATGCCGCCAGCCGATCGATCCCTTCGAATACCTCGCCACGGAACACCACCAGGTCGAGTGCGGCATTCACCGCCGCCGTCTCGGTGGAGACGCCGAGCAGGCGCCTCGCTACGTCGAGCTTCAGCTGGTCGATGCGGATGGTCTTGCGTCGTATCTCGGGTGCCTTTGGAGGAGGACTCGATTTCGAACGGGCCACGCGCAGCTCCGAAGCTGGGGACTTCGGAAGGTAGGGGAGGATCTGCTGCGCGAGGGGATCGAATAAATGCGTGATAGCGTGGAATGAAGCTGCGGGAGCCTGCCCCGAACGCAGTGAGGGATCTGCGCAATCGCGAATGGTCATGCGCTGCGCGCAGGAAGACGCGCTAGCGCGCGTCCTCAATACCGAGCGGGAAAATCCTGGCGCCATGAAAGACGGTCAGCACCTCGGCTTGTCCATCCTTCAGCCGGTACACGACGCGATAGGATCCCTGGAGGAGTTCACGCAGGTCGCCGCGGTCGTACTCGGGGACGATGCGTCCCAGTTCCGGAAAACGCGAGACGGCATCCATGCAATTGACGAGACGCTCAACGAGAAGGGTGGCGTAGTGGCTCGAGTCCCGAGCGACGTAATCGCGAATTGCCTCGACATCGGCAACCGCTTGCTCGGTCCAGCGAATGGCAGTCACCCGAGAAGGCGCCGCTTCACGTCGTCGTGGTTCACCAACTTGCCGGCGTCCGCCTGCCGAAGCCCTTCTTCCACTTTGGCAATGAAATACAAGCGCTCCATGGCCTGTTCAACCGTCGCGTCCGCAGGGAGCTGCTTCACGGCATCCAGCACTCGGTCTTTCGTTGTTTCAGCGGGCATCTGCTCCTCCTGGTTCCTTGAAAGATGGAGGGCTGATCCTGCCCCCGCTAGGGCGGACTGGACGCTTGCATGGACGGGGAAATGCAGGGAGAGCCCGCCCTGAGGAAGGCGGCTCGAAGCACTGTCATCCTGAGCGAAGCACCCCGAAGGAGCCTGCCCTGAGCCTGTCGAAGGGGTGCGAAGTCGAAGAGCCTGCCCTGAGGTTTGTCATCCTGAGCGAAGTCGAAGGATCTCTTGCACTGTTGAGAGGTCCCTTCGCTGCGCTCAGGGCAGGCTCTTCGACTGCGCAGCCTTCCAGGCTGCTTCGCTCAGGATGACAACACTTTGGTGCTCCGCTCAGGATGACAACCCTGGGGGGCGCTTCACTCAACACCACTCCACCCCCATCACACCCCCGGCGGCAGCAGCCCCATCGGCGTCTCGGGCGTCTCGTCGCGCCGGGTGAACGGACCGAAGACGTTGCGGACCGCCTTCCACCCGGCGAGGAGTTCGCTGTCGTTGGCGAAGCGCTTGGCGTTCAGGACGTTGAGGATCCCGACGACTTCGCTGCATTCACCGGCGAGGTCGGCGAAGTCGGCGCGCGCGAGGATGTGGTCGCGCCGGCCCGCGTCGAGCGTGAGCGACGCGTTCTCGAACTCGCCGATCGACGCCGCGAGATCGGGGAGATAGGTCGGTCCGAGGCCGGCGGGGACGAGCAGCTCCTGGAGCCGGGTGGCCTCGGCGAGCATCGCCTTGGCGTGGCCGACGATGCCGCGGTTCGGGCCCTGGTAGTCGGGCGGGACGAACAGCCCGGCCAGCGACGGCGTCTTCTTGGCGGCGCGTTCGGCGACGCGCACCAGGATGCGCAGGTTGAGGGCGAGGGCGGCGCGGGCCTTCCGCCGGCGGGCGGTGGCGGCGCGTTCGGCGATGGTGCCGAGACTTTCCTTCGTGAAGACGGTGTCGACGCGGGCGACGAGCGCCTCGAGGTCGGCGACGACGGCGATGTGACCGGGGTCGGTGGAGAGGTGCTCGTGTTCGAAGGCGAGGACCTTTCCGGCGGTCGACAGGCGACGACGAATGCTGGCTTGCATGGTACACCTCCTATGGCAGCGGTACCCCGTTGGGGAGAGTACTGCGCGTGTTGTGATGAGAGAGTGTCGCCGAGCACCCCAACCGTCGACGACGGGAAGGGGGAGAGGCGAGCGGTGTGCCATGCGTGCAACATGCGCGGTGATGGGCGACGGATGAGGGGGTGGTGCGTGTCGCTGGAGGCCGCGTGTGGCAAGGGGTTGCGGGTGATTTGAGGGGCGGTTGATGGTGGGGTGTTTCGGGGCTTGTGGTGCGTCTGCGTGGCGGGGGTGGGTTGGGGGTGGTGTCCTTTTCTGAGGACAGCGGTGTCGAGCAATCTGGACGGTGCAACGGAAATGATGGTGGTGGTGCGGCGTGAGTTGGTGGTGAGTGGTCGGATGTTGGAGGTGATGCGTCGGACAGTGGTCGCGCGCGGCAGCGAGATGAAGGCTGGCGACCGTGTGTTGGTCGTGATGGGGAGATTGTTGGCGTGGTCGGGCGGGAGATGGTCGTGGTCGGGTGATTGTTGGTCGTGGTGCGCCGATTGTTGCCGGTGGTGCCCCCCGAGTTGGCAGTCATCGACCGAGAGTGCGAGGTGGCGAGGCGGATGATGGTCGTGAATGGGAGATTCTGGCGGTGGTGAGCGGGGAGATGGTCGTGATGCGCAGGCTGATGAGTGTGGTGCGGCGGAAGTTGGCAGTCGTGAGGTGAGAGTGCGAGGTGGGGAAAGGGAAGTTGGACAGTGGGCGGGAGATGTTGGGGGTTGTGGCCGGGATTTCGAGGGGCTGTACTCGTGCGGAGCCCGCAAAGGACTGTCATGTTGCTGGGGGGAGCACCCGCGGGGTGCGTAGTCGAAGGACCTTTAACGAGGGGCAACCCTTCGGGCCGCGTGTGATGGGGGCAGCCCGGGCCCGGTCGCCCAAGCAGCGAGCGGCCACTCTGCCTCGGGATCAGCGTTCAGAATGTCGATGATCGCCTGCGTATTCTTCAACCGGAAGTACTGGAGAAGCGCCAAATCCTCGGCTTCCGAGAAGAGCGAATAGCTCTGCACCGTTTGGTACCTCTTGGCATCGAGGCCGGGCACTTGTGATAAGTCGAACTGTCGAGTCAGCGGCGTCACTGCATACAGTTCGACGAGATACCTCCACCTGGCTCCGGCGTTCACTCCAGGGTAGAAGCGCTCAAGTTCGGCAGGTGTCGCCTTCCGGATCGTGCGGATTCTGGCGAGGTGCTGTACCTGGCGCTCGCACCAACTCATGCCACTCCGGTTCTTGCTCAGCAGAACGGTCTGGTGCTCCCGGAATCCGCGCGGGAGGCCTCGGAACGCATGAGCGCGTTGGGTGATCACCCGATCGTAGGTCTCGCCAGAGGCTTTGAACAACATCATGCGATACGCTCCTTGATCTTGGGGTGTAGTTAGTAGGCCTTCCGGTACGGCGTCAGATCCCAATCGAATTCGCGCCACTTGCTGGTCTCTGGGTCGATGTTCACTTCGACCTCAGGCCGAGTCCATCCGGCTCGACGCGCCTGGTCGAGGACATCATCGATTGGCAACAGGAAGGCGAAGCCTTCTGCCGGATTGGTCAGGCACACGAACGCAGTCTTGCTGCTATCGCGGAGGATGCCGAGCGGTCGCTCATTCAGCCGGAACCAAAGGTTGTGGCTTCCGGATGCGTTGAAGTTCTGGAAGTAGACGAGCTGCTCGTCCGACTCGAACAGCATTTGGTAGGGGAGCGCACCCTGAAGCGCCCACCGAATTCGGCAGCCAAGATCCGCGAGATGAATTCATGTCGATCGCCTTCTCCTCGTCACCACCGAGTCGCTGACTGGCGCGACCCCGAGTCGGGCGAGTCAGCTCCGGCTGCCGGCTCGGCGACGTGGGCCGAGGGCTGTGTTCATCCCCGGCTACCCCGCCGTCGATAGCCAGGAGGCGTCGCAACACGGTGTTCGGCGTATCGACGAAGGGCTTTGCGTGACGGGCCAGTAGTTCCATGACCTGGGCGTCAACTTCGATGGTGACCATGTGTCCTCACGCGACTGGTGTGAGGACTAATGTAAGAACTTATCTCTAATAGCGCAAGTACTTACATCTCGACACAGAAGAGTGCAACGCTAAACCAAAGTGATACATACACTTAACCAAGAAATAGTTGTCCCATAAGTAAGTTGGATATTTGCCAGGCTTCCTTTGGCACGGCGGTGATCGTCCGACCGAATGCGCGTTTCCCGGTACCACTTAACAGGCTGGGCCCGCCTTACCATAGTGCATGCCCCGCCCTGTCTGCCGCTTCGACTACCTGTACCGCGACACCAGCAACTACAAGGGTTGCGGGTCGGTGCTGCTGTGGGGAGGCGACGGCGGAAAACGAGGCGCGATCCGGTCGGCGCTGATAGACGGGATTTACTTCGAGGCGGAGCGGGGGAGTGCCGACCCTGTGCCACCTGGTCCGGGGGATGCTGAGCCGGACGAGGAGGAGGAAACATGGGTGGCATGAGTTTGTGGCGCTGGTAGGTGTAGCCCGCCAGGACTCTCCCGTTCGGAACGGGACAGATAGATGCCTCCCGGTCGAGACATTGGTCCAGCGACTCAGAACCGCTTCGCCGAGTTGCTGAGCATAGTCTCCCCCTCACTGAATTGCTTGAGCGTGTCGTCAGCGGGACTTCTTCAGCTTCCCGCCATGCTTCCAGAGTGAGAGGATCGCGTCGACGTGGGAATCATCTGTAATTCCCCTCGACCGGGGGTTGGGCTTATCCAGGTTCGGTACGGAGGGCTTTACGGCCCGACGAAATTTTCCAAGCGCTAGTCGTTCTCCACCTGGCGGGATTTCTACATTCAAGACGGTCCTCACCGCACCCGATTTTCTCTTATACGAGCGCTTCGAAAGCAGCTGCCCCGGCGCCTCAAACAAACTGTCGCGGCCCATCCTGGACGCATTGGACCACCTAATCGCCCTTCGCATCTGGAGCGAAAATGCGTGGCGACCTGTCGAAGATCTGTTCAACTCGATAGGTCGAGCGAGACCGCAATTTCTTGGCACTTTCTTCGATCCGGGTGACGCTATCGAGTTCGGATTCCGGAACCTCAATCTCCGCAAGTCCAGAGAGGAACCAGAGACGTGCATTCCCCTTACCATGTGGTGAGCTTTCAGCCCCAGATCGAACAGGTACGAACGCCTTGAATCGTGGGGGCCGGTATTCCGCCAAACATGCCTCCAGATATCCAGGATTGACCGGCTCGGTTGCCAACGACTCCACGTACTTCACAGCTGCCGCGACAACTCCCGTGTTCGTAGATAGAACCGCTGCTTCCTCGAGCCAATCCATCGAGTTCGACGAGACATTAGTAGAACCAACGATCGCGGCACCTCCAAGCACAAATACCTTGGAATGCAAACGACCACGCGAGAATACATTGACTCCTCGGTCGATCAGCTTCTTGATCTCGCGAGGGTCAGTTGCACCCTGTCGAACGCATGCGAGACTCATATCATATGTACGTCGTTTCGCTTTGAGAGGCAACAGCTTGCTGCCGCCTTGCCCAAAGTACCGACGGCACAGTACCGGCGTCCCGATTTCTTGACTCGGCGATTGATTTCCTTCCACGCGGCCCGGGAGAGACAAGTAGCTGCTCCATCTACCCTCGCTTGTGGGATGGCTGAGTCGGACTTGGGGGCGGGCTACAGCATGAGGGCAGCGCTTACTCGCTTCCAGTCAGCAAACTGGAGGTCACGCTTGCGATGCGTGTTCAGAATGCGCTGACTGCAGTGGTACACAGGCACTAGCACCGACCCGTTGGGTAGCTCGATGCCGGGGCTCTCGACGGTTTCTCGGAACCGCTTCGGCCCGGCGATCCCGAACGAGTGCGTCACCCCTCGGTAGGCTCGCTCCCCGACGGTGATGACGACCTTCGGGCGGACCAGTTCAATTTGCGGGCGGAGGAACAGCTCGCCGCAGTTCGTAAACCACTCGGTTCGGACGGGACCCTGGCACCCGTCCCCCTTCAGACAG
>JADKJZ010000011.1 GCA_016720805.1 Gemmatimonadota bacterium
GAGCGTGGGGCTGCAGCAGCTGCGCCAGGAGATCCTCGGCCCCGAGGCGTTCGACGAGGCGTTCCGCGAGTACGTCCGCCGCTGGGCCTACAAGCACCCGACCGCCGCCGACTTCTATCGCACGATGGAAGACGCCTCGGGTCGCCGCCTCGACTGGTTCTGGCGTGGCTGGTTCATCGAGAACGCGCGCTACGACCAGGCGATCGAGTCGGTGGTCACCCGGCCGAACGGCACCACGCAGATCACCTTCGGCAACCGCGCCCGCGGCGTGCTGCCGATCCGCGCGCGCTTCACCTTCAGCGACAACTCCACGCAGGACCTGGTCTACCCGGCCGAGGTGTGGAGCCTGAACAGCATGCGCTACCTGCGCAGCTTCACCTTCACCGGCAAGACGATTTCGAAGGTCGAGATCGATCCGGAAGGACGCCTGGTGGATTTTGACCGCACCAACAACGTGTGGACGGCGGCGAAGCCGTAACAGCGAACGGCGATTTGCGGTGAGGGGTGAGGAGTGAGGGGGGAACGACCCCCTGACCCCTCACCCCTCACCTTTTCCCGTTCACCCTTCGTTCGGCGGCCCCTGCACCGGCGGTGGTCCGATCGGCCGACCCTGTGCCGCGCGCGGGGTCATCTGCCCCCCGGCCCGGCCCCGGCCGCCCATCTGGCCGGCCATCGGGGCTCCGCCGACCGGAGCGGCGCCGATCGCGCCGCCGCGGCGGCCACCGGCACCCGGACCGCGACCCTGCCCGCGGCCCTGACCCTTCCCAGCCTTCCGCGCATGCATCGCCTGGAACTGTTCCGGCGTCAGGACCGCGCGCAGCGCGTCCTGGTGCTTCCGCTTGGCCGTGATCCGCTGGTCGTCCATCGCCCGCCGCGCGGCGCGCTGGTTGTCTTCGATGGCCCGCAGCTTGGTGCGCTGCTCGGCGGTCAGATCGGGGAGTTGGGCACGCGCCATCCCGCCACGGGGGGCGGCCGGCGGAGCAGGGGTCTGTGCCGCCATCGGGGTGGCGATCATGATGGCCGCGAGGGCCAAGTAGGGACGCATCGTCATAGGGTGCTCCGTGTCAGGCGGCTCTGCCGCGTTGGTGCATGGAGGACGCCCGGAGACTGGTGGCGTTAACGGGATCGCCACGCTCGGTTTGCAGTATCTTTCAGCATGCTACTCCCCCTGCTTGCCGCCCTGATGGTCACCGCACGGCCCGACTCCACCCGCTTCGCGCTGGCGCTCCGGGCGACCGTCGACGCCCCGGCGGTCAGCAGTCTGCGGTGGGGCACCCTGGGCGACGTCCGTGAGGGGCTCCGCGGCGCCTATGATCGCCACGGCTGGCGGCCGCTCTGGAGCAGTGGCGGGAACCTGACACCTGCGGCCAAGGCGGTCCTGCGCGAGCTGCGCGAGTCGCGTGATCGCGGGCTCGACCCCGACGACTACGACGCCACCTGGCTCGAGGCCGAAGCCGGCAACCTCGGAGGCCGCAGCGACTCGCTGCGCGCCGTCTGGGATCTGGCCCTCTCCGCCGCCACCGCGCGCTACGCCCTGGCGCTCGACCGCGGCCGCGTCGACCCGCGCGCGCTGCACGCCACCCTGCTGCTGGCCCGCGATCCGTTCGACATCCCCGGGACACTGGTCTCGCTCGCCGCCTCGCCGAATCCGGTCCCGGCACTCCGTGCGCTCGAGCCGCCGTTCTATCACTACCGCCGCCTGGTCTCGGTGCTGCAGACCTATCGGCTGCTCGCCGCCGACTCGTCGCTCGCGGCACTGCCGGATATTCCTCGCGGCCTGCGGCCCGGTGCCGCCTACCCCGGTGCCCCGAAGCTCCGCCGCCTGCTCACGCTGCTCGGCGATCTCACCGACAGCAGCGCCGTGAACCGCGCAGTCGACGGCGACACCCTCTACGACGACGCGCTCGCCAAGGCGATCAAGCACTTCCAGCGGCGGCAGGGCTTCGGTCCCGATGGCATCATCGGGGACTCGACCCGCCTGCGTCTGACGCGGACCTTCGCCTCGCAGGTGCGCCAGATCGAGCTCACGCTGGAGCGGTGGCGCTGGTTGCCGCGCGTCTTCTCTGCGCCGCCGATCATCGTGAACATCCCCGGCTTCCGCCTCTACGCGCTCCGCGGTCCGACCGATGCCGAGTCGGAAATGCTGACGATGGATGTGGTGGTGGGGAACGCGGTGAAGCACGACACGCCGTTGCTCGCGGTCGACCTCGTCGCGGTGCAGTTCCAGCCGCCGTGGAACGTGCCGACGTCGATTCAGCGCGAGGAGATCCGCCCCAAGGCGATCGCCGACTCCGGCTACCTCGCGAAGGAACAGTACGAACTGCTCGTCGGCGGCAAGGTCGTGGTGCCGACCGACTCGCTCATCCGGAAGATCGGCTACGGCGTCGCGGTCCGGCAGAAGCCCGGCACGCTGAATTCGCTTGGGCGCGTCAAGTTCGTGATGCCGAACAGCTCCGACATCTACCTGCACGACACGCCGGCTCGTGCGCTCTTCGCGCGGGTGCGTCGCGACTTCTCGCACGGCTGCATCCGCGTGTCGCTGCCGGCAACCCTTGCCGCTTTCCTGCTGCGCGACCAACCGAAGTGGCCGAGCGCCACGGTCGACTCCGCGATGGCAGGCGACTCCACCAAGCAGGTTCGCCTGACGAGTCGCATCCCCGTCTTCCTGGTGTACCAGACGGTGGAGGTGCGCGAGTCAGGCGAAGCGTTCTTCTATCGTGACATCTATGGCCACGACCGCGCGCTCGATCGTGCGCTGCGGAAGGGCTATCCCTACGTGAAGGAACCGACCGGGCTCAGCCTGTCGACCGCCCCCCGTATCCCGCCGTCAGGTCCACCACGTCCGTGAAACCCATCCGCTCCAGCACCGACGCGCCGATCGCCGAGCGCGCGCCGGCCTGACAGTGGATGGCAAGCGGCGTCGTGCGGTCCAGCGCGTCGAGCGTCGTCGTCACCGTGCCGAGCGGATGCAGCTCGGCGCCGTCAAGATGGCCGGCGTTCCACTCATTCGGCTCGCGCAGGTCGATCACCAGGCGCCCGGCCGCCTGCATCGTCTCGGCGGCGTTGATGTCGCCCTTGGTGATCGTCGCGCGTGACCCCACCAGCGCATCGAGGTCGAAGGCGCCGACGACACGGTCGAGGCCGATCGACGCGAGCGCTCGCTGCGCGTCGGACGCGGTAGCCGTGTCGGGGGCGATCAACGCGATGTCCTGATCGTACCGCAACAGCCAGCCCGACCAGGTGGTGAACGACTTGCCGAGCGGGATGTTCAGCGTGCCGGCGGCATGCTGCGCGGCGTATGCGGCCGCCGGGCGGAGGTCGACCACGACGCCATCGGCGATCCGTTGCGCGAGCGCACTGGCAGCGAGTGCCGCAGGCGCGCCACGCACGCCGAGCAGCGGCGCGCCCTCGCGGTTGATCCGCTTCATGGTGCCGAAGTAGGTCGGCGGCGACGGCTGCCCCTCGAGCACCGAGGCGACGAACGCCGCTTCGTCGTGAATGCCGAACGCCCAATTGGTCCGCCGTTCGTAGCCCAGCGTGCTCGTGGGCATCGCGCCGAGCGCCTTGCCGCAGGCAGAGCCGGCGCCATGGCCCGGCCAGATCTGCAGGTGATCGGGGAGTGACGCGGTGCGCTGCAGCGACCGGAAGAGGTCGCGCCCACCGGCCTCCATCGTCCCCACCACATGCGCGGCGCGCTCGAGCAGGTCGGGGCGGCCGACGTCTCCGACGAAGAGGAAGTCGCCCGACACCATCGCCACCGGGTCCTCGCTGCGCGCGGTGTCGGTCACGATGAAGACCAGGTGCTCCGGCGTGTGGCCGGGCGTGTGCCAGACATCGAGGCGCACGCCGCCCATCACGATCCGGTCGTTGTCGTGCAGCAGCGTCGCCCCGGCTTCGGCGGCGTACCCGTACTGCCAATCCTTCCCCCCTTCGGCGGAGAGGAGGAGGTGGGCGCCGCTCTGCGACGCGAGCTCGCGGGCGCCCGAGACGAAGTCGGCGTGAATGTGCGTCTCCGTGACGCGGGTGATGCGCACCCCTTCCTGCGCCGCGGCTTCGAGGTATTGGGCCACATCGCGCGCGGGATCGATCACGATCGCCTCGCCGGTGCGCTGGCAGCCGATCAGGTACGACGCCTGGGCGAGACGGTCATCATAGAAACGACGGACGAGCATCGAACGACTCCTGGCAAGACGACGTCAATGGCGCAGTTCACTCACCATGAGGAACGTGGCGAGCAGCAGCAGAAGTATGGCGAAGGCACGGGTCAGGGTGCGAGCGGCGATGTGCGGGGCGAGCCGGGTTCCGGCCACCATGCCGACCAGGCCGGCGGCTGTCACCGCTGCGGTGAGCGGCAGGTCGAGGCTCACCTGGCCGATCCACCCCGCGCCGGCCGAGGCGGTGTTGAGGGCGATCACCGCCAGGGACGTCGCCGTCGCCGCGGCCATCGGCAGCCCCAGGACGCCGCTCAGCGCAGGAACGATGAGGAAGCCACCACCCACCCCCACCAGCCCCGTCAGGACCCCCACCGCCGCCGCTGCGGCCACGATGCGGGGCAGCGAGGCGCTGGCGGTGCTGGTGGTCGGCTGGGCGCCGCCTCCCATCCGGTTGGCGCGCCGCCACATCGCCGTCGCCGCAGCGAGCATCGTCGCCGCGAAGAGGATCATGCGGGGAGTGTCGGCGATCCCGGTGCCGAGCCGGGCCGCGAGGAACGAGGAGGTCATCGCGACCGCCGCGAAGCCCGCCACGGTCCGGAGCTGCAGCTGCCCGGCGCGCCAGCGGCTGAACGCCCCCACCGCCGCGGTGATCCCCACCACCGGGAGCGACATCGGGACCGCCACGCCGGGGGCGATCCCCAGCAGGTGGACCAGAACGGGTACGGCGAGGATCGATCCGCCGCCGCCGAGGAGTCCCAGCGCCAGGCCGACCGCGACGAATCCGAGCAAGCCGATGAACTGCAGGAGTAACCTCGGGGCGGGGTAGGTGGGTCCCTCAGAGGCGGGTACGCTACCCCGCGCCCCGGGGGGAGGCAAGACCGCCACCAGGTTGACGATCGGGCAGGACGGGTCGTCCTTTCAGGGATGGCCAATCCCCCCCCTGATGGCAGCCGGACGCTCCTCGAGGAGCTGCAGCAATCGCGGCCGTTTCGTTCGCCCGGACAGGAGGCGATTCTCGGCATTGCCCGGACGGCCTCCCTGATCAACCGCTTCACCACCGCGCTCCTCGCGCCGGAGGGGATCTCCGGCTCACAGTACAACGTGCTCCGCATCCTCCGCGGCGCCGGCGAGGCGGGGCTGCCGACGCTCGCGATCCGCGACCGGATGGTCGACCCCGCGGCCGCAATCACCCGGCTGGTCGAGAAGCTCTACGACGCCGGCCTGGTGGCTCGGGACCGCGGCGACGGCGATCGGCGCCAGGTCGTCTGCCGGATCAACGACGCCGGCCTCGCGCTGCTGGCCCGTCTGGACCCTGCGGTGGCCGAGGCGGAGGAAACCATCGCCGGGGCCTGCTCGGAGGCGGAATTGCGCCAGCTGAACGCCCTGCTGACGACGATCCGGAGGAGCCTCGGCTGATCGGCTTGGGGGGCTTTTTCTGGTCTGCCCAATATGTGTTATTGACAACATATCGCTAGTCAACTATAGTTCCGGTCGTCGCTCCTGACTGTCGATTCATTCGTTCCCGTGAGGGCTGCCATGTTCCGCTCGCTGATGCGCACCACCAACGACATCGTCCCGTTCATTGCCCGGATCACCCTGGCGCTCTTCATCCTGCCGCACGGCCTGCAGAAGTCGGCCGGTCTCTTCGGCGGCTACGGCATCGCCGGGACGGTGGGCTTCATGGAGTCGGTCGGCGTCCCGACGGCGCTCGCCTACGTCGCCATTGCGGTGGAATCAATTGGCGGGATCGCGTTGCTGTTCGGCGTCTTCGGTCGGCTGGCCGCCGCCGCCCTCGGCGTGCAGATGATCACGGCCGCCCTGATGATGCACCGTGCCTCGTTCTTCGTCGGGCAGCAGGGCGGCGGCTTCGAGCTGCATCTGCTGGCCGTCGGCCTCGCGCTGATCGTGCTGCTGAAGGGGAGCGGGCGGTGGAGCGTGGATGGCGCTACGGGGGGAGGAGGAAAAAAGAAGAAGGGAAAGAAGAAAGGGGGGGGGGGGGGGGGGGGGCGCGGCGGGCCCCGCCCCGCGGGGGCGGGGCGGCCCCCTTCGCCAGCGCCTCGTTCAACACCTTCGCCAATCTGACGCTCGCCCGCAGTACGCGATCCTCGAGGATCACGCGCACCTTGGCGAGGTAGCTCGGATCGACGTCCAGGGAGGTCGGCAGGAAGGGGTAGGCCACATCGCGCGCCACGTCGTGGGATTCCATGGCCCAGTCCACGATCGAGCCGCGGGTGAGGGTCGCGAGATCGCCGCGCTGGTCGAGGGTGCGGCCGATCTCGACGACAAACCGCTCCTCCGGGACCCCGGTCGCCACCAACAGGCCGGTGTCCCAGATCGAGTGCAGCGTCCACGGCTTGCCGGCCCAGGTCAGCTTCACGTCGTTGCCGCCGCGGTCGCCGCGATCGCCGACATGCAGCGGCTGATGCATGTCGCCCATCAGGTGCACCACCCACTTCAGTGCCTCGGCCCGTTCGCTGCGCGGCTTGGAGCGATCGCGCAGGATGGCGATCTCCTTCTCCAGCATGGCGATCACGCAGGCGCCGTCCGGGCAGACCGTCTTCGGCCGATAGACCGAGTCCCAGATCGGGATGTTGACGTAGTGCCATGGGCCGGTTTCGGGCCGCGAGGGGCGAATGCTGTCGGCCCAGGAGGCGACCGAGGCGAGCGTTTCACCCGGAATCAGGTCCCGCACGGCAAGGCGCGCGGCCGGCGTCAGCCGCGCCGCGGCCACCCGAGCGATGATCCGGTGCCCGAGCTGGCCCCAGAAGGCGTCGTCGTGGTCGGCGCGGGCCGGGGTGGCCGCACCCAACAGCAGCATGATGGCAAGGACGCAACGACGCATCGAACGCACTCCGGCGAGGGGTCAGGCGGCGCCTCGACGGCGACGCTGACAGATTCTAGTCGATTCGCGGGGTCGGCGTGTGCAGGGTCTCCCGACCGTGACGTCCACCCCTTCCCCTGATCCGGAGTCACCGCCCGTGCGTCTTTCGATGCTGCCGTTCCTCGTGCTGCTGGCCACCACGCCCCTGGCCGCGCAGGACAACATCACGCCGAACGGCTCCCGCATCACGACGCCCGGGGTCACACGCGCCTCGGCGACGGTGGACTCCGTCTTCGTCGAGAAGCGCAGTACCCAGGGGCGCGTCGATGTCGGCGACTTCACCGCCTACCTGCTCGCCCGCCTCGGCGTCCCGCCATTCTCCGATTCCCTCGCCTTCCTGGTCACCTCCGACAGCAGCCGCATCCGCATTCGCGGCCGCCTGATGGATTTCCCTCCCGAAGCGCGCGCCGAGCTCGGACCGATCTTCTCCTTCGTCGATTCGACGTCGTCGTTCATGGCGGAGCTCTCGATGCCGCAGCGTGACAACGGCGTGATGCGCTTCCGCCTCGAGCGGCTGCTGGTGCGCGACATCGCGCTGCCGGAATTCCTCTTCCTGCCGGCGCTCGCCGAGTACGCGCGCCGCTATCCGGTGCTCACCGCCGGCGGGCGTGAATTCCTGGTGGCGATGCCGGCGGAGGCGAGGGTGGGGATCGGGGCGAATGTGCTGGAGCTGGTGATGCCGAAGAAGAAGTCTTGAGTCGTTGGTCGTTAGGGGTGGATGGCGTCATCCCGAACGAAGTGAGGGACCTGCGTGCCGGCTGATACGCAGATCCCTCGCTCTGCTCGGGATGACACCCTAACGCCTAACGACTAACGACTAACGACTATCTTCCCCCCATGCACGACCCCTGGGCCGCCCTCCGGCTGCCGGACTTCCGCCGCTTCCTGACGGCCCATTTCACCACGACGCTCGGGATTCAGATCCAGGGCGTCGTTGTCGCGTGGCAGATGTACCTCGACACCCACGATCCGCTGGCGCTCGGATTGATCGGGCTGGCCGAGGCGCTCCCCAACATTGCGACGGCACTCTTTGCGGGGCACGTCGCCGACCGGATGGATCGGCGCAAGCTGGCGTTGCTCGCGACGAGCACGCTGTTGGCGTGTTCGCTGTCGCTGGCGATGCTGGCCGGGCTCAGCGGGGCGGCGGCGGAGCATCGAGTCCTCGGTGCGTACCTGGTGATCGCGGTGAGTGGTGTTGCGCGCGCCTTCCTGCAGCCGGCGCGGACGGCGCTCGCCGCGGCGATGGTGACGCGCGAGGTGCAGGCCAACGCCGTGACGTGGCGCAGCACCACGTGGCAGCTCGGTGCCGTGGTGGGTCCGGCGCTCGGCGGGATCCTCAATGTCTGGCTCGGTGCGCAGGGGAGCTATCTGGTCGACGCGTCGCTGATCGTGGTCGCGCTGGTGGCGCTGTTCGCGATCCGGTTCCGCGGGGCACCGCCCGTTGCCGAGGTGGCCGAACCGATCCGCGAGTCACTCGCCGCGGGAATCCGCTTCCTGCGCGGGCAGCAGGTGCTCCTCGGTGCGATGACGCTCGATCTCTTCTCGGTGCTCTTCGGTGGGGCGGTGGCGCTGCTGCCGATCTTCGCGGCCGACATCCTGCACGTCGGCGCCTGGGGGCTTGGCGTGTTGCGCGCGGCGCCGGCGGTCGGCGCGGTCGCGATGTCGCTGGTGCTGGCCTGGCGGCCACCGATGCCGCGCGCGGGGCGGGCGCTGCTCTTCGCCGTGGCGTGGTTCGGCCTCTTCACGATCGGCTTCGGACTGGCGCGCACCCTCTGGTTGTCGACCCTCTTCCTGGTGCTCACCGGCGCCGCCGACATGGTCTCGGTCGTGGTTCGGTCCACGCTGCTGCAGTTGCTCGTTCCCAATCACCTGATGGGACGGGTCACCAGCGTGAATCAGATCTTTGTCGGCTCGAGCAACGAGATCGGCTCCTTCGAGTCCGGCCTCGCGGCGCGGCTGATCGGCGCCGTCCCCGCCGTCCTGCTCGGCGGCGGCGTCACCTTGGCGGTCGTGGGCGGGACGTGGCGGTGGGCGCCGAAGCTGAGAGCGGTGGGGAGGCTGGACGAGGTGGGGAGGTGATGGATGATGGATGATGGATGGTGGAGGATCCATCATCTATCATCCATCATCTATCATCCATCATCCCTTGACTCGCTTCCAGTCCATCCACACCAAGATGCTATGCAGCGTGATCGTCACCGCCGAGACCGCGCACCAGGGGCAGAAGGTCTTGAGGACGATGAACTCGCCGTACTTGAGGCGCAGCGTGAAGAGGAAGGCGGGGTAGACCATCAGCGCCAGCAGCTTCGTGGTCCGGGGGTCGCGGATCCACTTCGGCTGCACCCCGATCATCGCCGTGATGAAGACCATGGTGTAGCCGACCGCCCCGATCAGGGCGACGTCAACCCCGAAGAGGTAGCCGTAGGGCGAGAATTGGGCGATCTCGCAGCCGTGATTGGCGGTGCAGGCCAGTTGGCCGGCGAGGCCGATCTTCCAGAGATGGAGGTACGTGGCGACCACCCCGGAGACGAGGGCGGTCAGGGCAATCCAGTGGCGCGGCGTCAGGCCGTCATCGTCGGGGGCGGACATGGCCGGAGTCTAGCGACGGGGCCGCCCGGACGGAACGGTGGGGATGGTATCTTTGCCCCCCTATGGCTGACCTGACCCCCGAGGCGTTGGCGGCATTGATCGCCCGCCGACGCACCTTCGCGATCATTTCGCACCCCGACGCCGGCAAGACGACGCTGACGGAGAAGCTCCTCCTGTACGGCGGTGCGATCCACCTCGCGGGGTCGGTCAAGGCGCGCCGCGCCGCACGTCATGCCACGTCGGACTGGATGGCGCTCGAACAGCAGCGCGGCATCTCGGTGACCTCGAGCGTGATGCAGTTCGAATACCTTGGCTATCAGGTCAACCTGCTCGACACCCCCGGTCACGCCGACTTCTCCGAGGACACTTACCGCACGCTGGTCGCGGCCGACTCGGCGGTGATGCTGCTCGACAATCGTCGCGGCGTCGAGGAACGGACCCGGCAGCTCTTTGAAGTCTGCAAGATGCGCCGGATGCCGATCTTCTCCTTCGTCAACAAGTGCGACCGCCCCGGAGGCGATCCGCTCCAGCTCATCGGCGACGTCGAGACGGACCTCGGGATCGACATCCATCCCGTGACCTGGCCGGTGAACACGGCGAGCGGCTTCGTCGGCGTGGCCGATCGCCGCCGGCGCGAGGTGCTGCTCTTCGATCGCGGCGGCGACCACGGCGCGGCGATGGTCGAGACGCGCCGCATTCCGCTCGGCGACGGCACGCTGGCCGACGCGATCGGCAGCGAGGCCGTGGCCACCCTGCAGAACGAACTCGACCTGCTCGAGGCCGCGGGCCATCCGTGGGACGAGGAGGCGATCCGCAACGGCACGCTCTCGCCGATGTTCTTCGGCTCGGCGCTCACCAACTTCGGCGTCGAACCGTTCCTGCACGACTTCCTGGCCGTGGCGCCGGGGCCGTTGCCGCGCCCGATCGACGGGGGCGGTGAGGTCCAGCCGACCGACCCGGAGTTCACCGGCTTCGTCTTCAAGATCCAGGCGAACATGGATCCGAAGCATCGCGATCGGATCGCCTTCGTGCGCGTCTGCTCCGGCCGCTTCGAGGCGGGGATGACCGTCACGCTCGCGCGCACCAAGAAGACGCTCCGGCTGGCGCAGCCGCAGCAGTTTCTCGCCCGCGAACGCACCGAGATCGAGGAGGCCTTCCCGGGCGACGTGATCGGCATCCTCGATCGCGGCAACCTGCGCGTCTCCGATTCGCTCTCGCTCAAGGGCGACATCGCCTTCAGCGGCATTCCGCGCTTCGCCCCGCAGCACTTCGCCCGCGTGGTGATCGCCGATCCGCTCCGCCGCAAGCATCTCGACACCGGGCTCCGGCAGCTCGGCGAGGAAGGAGCGGTCCAGGTGTTCTACCAGGAATCCATTGCCGGACCGGTGCCGATCGTCGGCGCCGTCGGCATGCTGCAGTTCGACGTGCTGATCTTCCGCCTGCTCAACGAATACGGCGCGCCGTGCCGGCTCGAGCCGCTCCCCTTCCGCCATGCCCGCTGGGTCCGCGGCCCCGAGGAGACGATCGAGCAGATGGTCGAGGGACGCGCCCGCATGCGGCTCTTCGATGCCAAGGGACAGTCGATCATCCTCTTCGAGGACGAATGGGCGCTGCGGCACACGATGAACAAGGGGGAGGGGTTGGAGTTCCTGGAGGCGGCGCCGTAGGAGTCATTAGTCATTGGTCGTTAGTCGTTAGACTCTCAATTACCGTCATCCCGAGCAGCGCGAGGGATCTGCGTGGCAGCCAGCACGCAGGTCCCTCACTTCGTTCGGGATGACAGTGTTCACACCCTAACGACCAACGACTAACGACTAACGACTAACGACTCAACTGCTACAACTCACCACCACCTCCCCCATCCCCTCCGCCGGCCCCACCGCGTATCGCTCCATCCCGGGATGCTCGTCGTACGGCGACCGGAGCAAGGTCATCACCCGTTGGAGCGGCGCCGTGTCGCGCGCCTCCGCGGCCTCGATCACTTCCTGCGCGATCCAGTTCCGCAACACGTACTTCGGATTGACGGCGGCCATCGCGGTGCGGCGATGGGCAGCGGGCACGGTCTCGTCGGCGACGCGGGCCAGCCACCGCTCCAGCCACGGATCGAGCAGCGCCGGCGCGGCGACTGCGTCGGCGAGTGCGACGAGCGTCTCAGGACGGCTCGCGTCGACCGCCGAGAGGAGGCGGAAGGTGCTGGTATAGTCCGCACCGGCGCGGTGCATGAGCGTGAAGAGATCGCTGGCGAGCTCGCCGTCGCCGTCGAGTCGGCGTGCCAGGCCGATCTTGGCGCGGACCAGCGTGTCCATCGTGGCCTCGAAGGTGGCCCGATACGATTCGAGCGCGGCGAGCGCCGGCTCCTGCGCCACCAGCGGAAAGAGCGCCTCGCCGAGGCGCGCGCAATTCCAGAGACCGATGCGCGGCTGCTGGTCGAAGGCGTACCGCCCGCTCGGGTCGGAGTGGTTGCAGATGAAGCCGGGGTCGTAGCGCTCCAGCCAGCCGTAGGGACCGTAGTCGAGCGTCAGGCCGAGGATCGACATGTTGTCGGTGTTCATCACGCCGTGCGCGAAGCCCACCGCGGTCCACTGCGCCATCAGCCGCGCCGTCCGGTCCACGATCTCGCGGTACCACGCGGCGTAGCGCTGCTGGACAGGCAAGGCGAGGCACTCGGGGAAATGGTGCTCGATCACATGGTCGGCGAGGAGCCGCACCTCGTCGGTCTGCTTCCGCGATGCGAAGAGCTGGAAGGAGCCGAAGCGCACGTGCGAAGGTGCCACGCGTACGAGGACGGCCGCGGTCTCCGCGCGTTCGCGGTACACCGGGGCATCGCTGCCGGCGATCGCGAGGGCGCGGGTGGTCGGCACGCCGAGGCCATGCATCGCCTCGCCCGCGAGGTACTCGCGGATCGTGGAGCGGAGCACCGCGCGGCCGTCACCCATCCGCGAGAAGCGCGTCATCCCGGCGCCCTTCAACTGCACGTCCCAGTGTTGATGGTTGCCGCTGGCGACCTCGCCGAGGAGGATGGCGCGGCCGTCGCCGAGTTGCGGCACCCAGACGCCGAACTGATGGCCGGCATAGATCGCCGCGACCGGGTCGGTGCCCGGCAGGGTCAGGTTGCCCGCGACCCAGGCGAGGAAGTCGGGATCGTCGGCGGCGGCGGGGTCCAGATCGAGCAGGGCGGCGACGTCGGGATTGAAGGCGACCAGCCAGGGGTCGGGGAGCGGCGTCGGCCCCACCCGCTCGCCGAAGGCGTCGGGGAGGGAGGCGAAGCGATTGTCCCAGGTCAGCGCGTGCAGGGGGCGAAGCATGGGTGAAAACTAGGCGCGTTGGGGAGTCGGCGTTCCACTCATGCAACGTTGCGACTTGAAACTACCGGACCGCTGACTACGTTCCTTCTCTATCGCTCCGGATCTCCCGGGGCCGCTCAGGCAGGAGGTTGTGCATGACACCGAAAGACTGGATCAAGATCGTGGCCGGGATGCTCGGGATCTTCCTCGTCGGGATGATCGTCGTCTCGGGCGTCAACGCCGGCAAGCGCAAGGTCGGCGAGATCGCGAACACCTCCTCGACGCTGACCATTCCGATGCTCGGCGCGCCGTTCCGGATCAACGACCTGAAGCTCGGATCGCTGCAGCGGTTGCAGGTCCAGCGCAGCGCGCCGGACCGGATCGAGGGCTTCGAGCTGACGATCACGCTGAATGACAGCGTCGACGTCGAGCGGTTCGCCAACTGCGAGCTGACGGTCACCGATGCCAAGCAGATCGACAACAAGATGCACTTCGCCTGCCTCACCGAGGCGGACAGCGGCTTTGCCGATCTGGTCCAGTTCGGCACCATCACCTTCAAGCCGTCGGGCCAGCGCCATCGCCTGATGCTCCCGAGCTCCGTCGCGGAGGACCTGCGGAACGGCACCGATGGTCAGGCGAACGACACGGTCTCCCGTCGGGACAGCGCCGGCAACGTCAACATCAAGATCAACGGCGAGCAGGTCGTTGATATCCAGGGCAGCGACTCCGGCGGGCGGATCCAGATTCGGGACCCGAAGACCGGCAAGCTGATCGTCGACATCCAGGGCGGCGAGAACGGCGGGACGGTCAAGATCGACGGCAAGACCACCGCCAAGGCGACGTCCACCGGGCACTGATTCTCCCACAGCCCGCCGATGGTGTTATGCTCCCGGCCGGAATCCCGGCCGGGAGCGCTTTGTGTGCCCGGCGCGGCCGTTTGCCTTCTTCGTGTGATAGGGTGTCATGACGCTGCTTTCCGCCTCCAGTCTCGCCGTCATCTTCGGCGCGGACACGCTCTTCCAGGACATCACCTTCACCGTGATGGAAGGGGACCGCTGGGGCATCATCGGCCGGAACGGGAGCGGCAAGACCACCCTGATGGACATCGTCACCGGCAAGCGCGCGCCGGACCGCGGCAGCATGGCGCGGATCAGCGGGCTCCGGGTCGCGGTGATGGACCAGTACCGCGACCTGGGCGGCGAGAAGACGGTGTGGGATGCCGCGGCACTTGGCTTCAAGGAGCTCTTCGCGCTGGAGCGCGATCTCGCCGTGCAGGCCGACGCCCTCGGCACCGCCGGCGACGCGCTGACGCAGGCCCAGCTCGACAAGTATTCCCACGACCTCGAGCGCTTCGAGCGCGAGGGAGGCTACGCCGCGGCCGCTCGCGTCGATGCCGTGCTCGCCGGCCTCGGCTTCGACCCCGAGGTGTCCCGCACGCGTGACGTCGCCTCGCTCTCGGGGGGTGAGCGCGGTCGCCTGGCGCTCGCGGGACAGCTCGCCGCCCCGGCCGACCTGCTGATCCTCGACGAACCGACCAACCACCTCGACATCGCCACGGCGCGCTGGCTCGAGGAGTACCTGAAGAGCATCGACGAGGCGGTCCTGCTGATCTCCCACGACCGTGCCTTCCTCGATGCGGTGGTCGATCACGTGCTGCATCTCGAGGCGAAGAGCGCGTCGGTGTACGAGTGCGGCTACTCGGAATTCATCGAGCAGCGTGCCGAGCGCCGCAGCGCGGCGATGCGCGCCTTCCGGAAGCAGGACTCGAAGATCGCCGCCGAGGAGGACTTCATCCGGCGCAACATCGCCGGCGGCAACTCGTCGCAGGCCAAGGGGCGGCGCAAGCGGCTGGAGCGGGTGCCGCGGCTGACGCCGCCGCCGGGCGAGGAAGGGGCGATGTCGGTCTCGTTCACCGCTGGTGATCGTGGCGGCGATCAGGTGCTGGCCGCGGAGAAGCTCGAGGTGGCCGTGGAAGGCCGCACGCTGCTGCGGCCGTGGTCGGGCATTCTCCGGCGTGGCGACCGCGTCGGACTGGTGGGTCCGAACGGCGCCGGGAAGTCGACGCTGCTCAAGACGCTGCTTGGTGAACGGCCGGCCGAGGGCGGCGCCGTGCGCATCATGCCGGCGACGCGCGTGGCGTACTATCGCCAGGACCTCGGTGACGTCGACCCGCAGAAGTCGCTCTACGACCTGATCGCCGATCGGCGGGCGATGTGGACGCGCGGCCAGATCCAGGGGCACCTGGGCCGCTTCGATTTCTCGGGCGACAGCGTGTTGCGTCGGGCCGGGTCGCTCTCGGGTGGCGAGCGGGCGCGCGTGGCCCTCGCGTTGATGATGCTGGCCGATGCCAACCTGCTGGTCTTCGACGAGCCGACCAACCACCTCGACGTCGAATCGATCGAGGCGCTCGAAGACGCCATTTCGGGCTATGACGGCTCGGTACTGCTGGTCTCCCACGACCGCGCGCTGCTGCAGCAGCTGGCGACGCGCATCTGGGCGTTCGAGGACGGGATGCTGTATGACTATCCCGGTCGCTTCGACGAGTGGGAGGCCGATGCCGGCTCGCGCCGCACGGCGCGGCTCGCCGCCGAGGCCGAGACGAAGCGTCGGGCGGCCGCCCGACACAGTGCCCCGCCGCCGAAGGATGCCTCGGCGGAGGAGGCCAAGCGGCGGCGCGCGCGGGAGCGGGCGGTCGAGGAGGCCGAGGCGCTGGTGGCGAAGCACGAGGGGGAGCTGGCTGCCCTCGAGGCCTCCCTGGGCGACCCGGCGCTGTACGGCGGCACCGACCGGGGGGGGATCAGCACCCTGACGGCGGCGAGGGACGCCGAGCGTCGGAAGCTGGACGAGGCGATGTCGGCGTGGGAAGCGGCGATTGCGGCACTCGATCGCCCCTGAAAGAGGCCACTCCATCGTTTGATCGGGGTTTCCCAATTCCGACTGTTTTACTTGGTGGCAGGCTGAATCCCGACCCGTTACACTGCAATCGTTCCTTGGAGTTATCCAGGTGCGAGGCAGGGATCAATCACGAGGTCGGGAGGCGCGGGTATGAGTGCAGCTGTGTCGGGTGCAGGATCGGGAGCGGTGCTGGACGAATTCACGTACGATGATGCCATCGTCCGCAAATTTCTCGTTGCCTGCTTCGTCTGGGGCCTGATCGGAATGATCGTGGGGCTGCTGATCGCCCTGCAGCTCGCCGATCCCGCTTTCAATCTCGGACTGCCGATCACGTCGTTCGGCCGGCTCCGCCCTCTCCACACCAACGCGGTGATCTTCGCCTTCGCCGGCAACGCGTTCTTCTGCGGCTGCTACTACTCGTCGCAACGATTGCTGAAGACGCGGATGTTCTCCGACGCCCTCAGCAATTTTCATTTCTGGGGCTGGCAGGCGATCATCGTCGCGGCCGCGATCACGCTGCCGCTCGGGATGACCCAGGCCAAGGAGTACGCCGAACTCGAATGGCCGATCGACATCGCGATCGCCGTGGTGTGGGTGGCCTTCGCGGTGAACTTCGTCGGGACGATGGTCAAGCGGCGCGAACGGCACCTCTACGTGGCGATCTGGTTCTACGTCGCCTCGATCGTGACCGTCGCGGTGCTGCACATCTTCAACAACCTCTCGGTTCCGGCTGGCGCCTTCAAGAGCTACTCGATCTACGCCGGCGTGCAGGACGCCTTCATGCAGTGGTGGTACGGCCACAACGCCGTCGCCTTCTTCCTGACGACGCCGTTCCTCGGGCTGATGTACTACTTCATGCCGAAGGCGGCGGGGGGGCCGGTGTTCTCGTACCGGCTGTCGATCCTGCACTTCTGGTCGCTGGTCTTCCTCTACATCTGGGCCGGGCCGCACCACCTCCACTACACGGCGTTGCCGGAGTGGGCGTCGACCCTCGGGATGATCTTCTCGGTGATGCTCTGGGCGCCGAGCTGGGGCGGCATGATCAACGGCCTGCTCACGCTGCGCGGCGGCTGGCACAAGGTCGTGGATGACCCGATCCTCAAGTTCTTCGTCGTCGGCATCACGGCGTACGGCATGTCGACGTTCGAGGGCCCGATGCTCTCGATCAAGAGCGTCAACGCCCTGGCCCACTACACCGACTGGATCATCGCCCACGTCCACACCGGCGCCCTCGGCTGGAACGGCTTCCTCACCTTCGGCATGGTCTACTGGCTGCTGCCGCGCCTCTTCCAGGCGCCGCTGCACTCGAAGAAGCTGGCGGGGCTCCACTTCTGGATCGCGACCTTCGGCATCATCCTGTACGTCGTGGCGATCTACAGCGCCGGCGTGACGCAGGGGCTGATGTGGCGTGCCTTCGACGAGACCGGTCGCCTGATGTATCCGGACTTCGTCGAGACGGTCGCCAAGCTGATGCCGATGTACTGGGTGCGCGTCGTGGGCGGGTCGCTCTACATCGTCGGCATGCTGCTCTTCGGCTGGAACATCCTGATGACGTGGCGCGCACGGCCGACGACCTACGAGGTTCCGGTGATCCGGGCCGCGCCGCTCGCGAAGGCGTACGTGCCGGAGCCGACGCACGTGCCGGCGGGTGAGGGCGTGATCGGCCGGATCCGCGCGATGCGCTACCACCGCCGGTGGGAGCGGATGCCGGTCTTCTTCACGGTGCTGGTCGTGCTGGCGGTCGTGGTCGCGTCGCTCTTCGAAATCCTGCCGACCTTCCTGATCAAGGCGAACGTGCCGACGATCGCGTCGGTGAAGCCGTACACGCCGCTCGAGCTCTACGGGCGCGACATGTACATTCGCGAAGGCTGCTTCAACTGCCATTCGCAGCAGATCCGCCCGCTCCGCTACGAGACGGAGCGGTATGGCGAATATTCCAAGCCGGGCGAGTCGGTGTACGAGCATCCGTTCCTCTGGGGCTCGCGCCGCATCGGGCCGGATCTGGCGCGCGAGGGCGGGAAGTATCCCAACCTCTGGCACGTGCGGCACTTCGCCAACCCGCGCGAGCTGGCGGCGAAGTCGATCATGCCGGCCTATGCCCACTTCGCGACCAACACGATCGACTGGGACGTGATTCCCAAGCGCGTCGATGCGATGGCGATGCTCGGCGTGCCGTACGGCGATGCGATCAACAACGCCGTGCCGATGGCGAAGGCGCAGGCCGCCGAGCTGGCCGCCGAGGTCGAGCGGTCGGGTGGACCGGCCGGACTGGCCGATCGCGAGGTGATCGCGATCGTCGCCTACATGCAGCGCCTCGGCCGTGACATCAAGTCGGCACCGGCTGTCGCCGCCGCGGGACGGGCGCCATGAGCCTCACCGACCTGATGAGCAACGCGGGGCTCTCGAGCTACGCCGAGGTGGCCCTGGTCCTCTTTCTGGCCTCCTTCCTCGGCATCGCCTGGTGGGTCTTCCGCCCCTCGGCGCGCCTCCGCTGGCAGGCGGCCGCCCGGCTTCCCCTCGACGACGCGCCGACGACGCCGTCCAGTCCTTCCGCAGGAGCGTCCCATGAGTGACCAGGATCGCCTGATCGAGCACAGCTACGACGGGATTCAGGAGTACGACAATCCGATGCCGGCCTGGTGGGTGACCACCTTCTGGCTGACGATCATCTACGCGGTGTTGTACTACTTCAATGTCTTCGGCATTGGTGAAGGGAAGGGGCGGCAGGCCGAGTATCAGGCGGCGATGGCGACGGCGGCCGCCGAGCATCCGGTGGTGGCGTCGACGGTGACGCCCGAACAGTTGCTGGCGATGGCCGCCGACCCGAAGAGCGTCGAGGAAGGGAAGGAAGTCTTCACCAAGAACTGTGTGGCCTGTCACGCGGCGGACGGCGGCGGCCTGATCGGGCCGAACCTCACGGACGACTCGTGGATTCATGGTGGCACGATCGACAAGATCCACACCACCATCGTTGACGGTGTCCTCGCGAAGGGGATGCCGGCCTGGGGCCAGATGCTCAAGCCCGAGGACGTGGAGCACGTGACCAGCTATGTCTGGTCCCTGCACGGCACCACGCCCGCCAAACCGAAAGTTGCAGAAGGAGTCGTGGAACCCCGATGACCGCCCCGGCCGCGAGTGGCCGTGTCTTGCCGACGTTGAACGAGGACGGATCGCGCAACTGGATCCGTCCGAAGCCTGCCGCTGGCGCGTGGTTCACGCGTCGGCGGATCGTGGCGTATGTCCTGATGGTCGTCTTCATCGGGATCCCGCACGTCCGCATCCACGGACTGCCGGCGATCCTGCTGGACGTGCCGCGTCGCCAGTTCACGATCCTCGGTACCACCTTCCTGCCGACCGACACGCTGCTGCTCATGCTGCTGCTCGGCTCGGTGGTGATCGCCATCTTCCTCTTCTCGGCGCTCTTCGGCCGCGTCTGGTGCGGCTGGGCCTGTCCGCAGACCGTCTACCTCGAGTTCCTCTACCGGCCCATCGAGCGCCTCTTCGAGGGCGGCCGGAGCGGCTCGCTCCAGCTCGACCGGAAGCGGTCCCACTTCCATCCGCGTCGCCTCGCCAAGTACGCGGTCTACCTGGCCCTCTCGCTCCTGCTGGCGCACACCTTCCTCGCCTACTTCGTTGGCGTCGAGGCGCTCGAGCGGTGGGTGCGACTCTCACCCGCGCAGCACCCGACGCCCTTCATCGTGATGGCGTTCACGACCGCGATGATCTTCACCGACTTCACCTGGTTCCGGGAGCAGACCTGCCTGATCGCCTGCCCCTACGGCCGCTGGCAGTCGGTGTTGCTGGACAAGCAGTCGGTGATCGTCGCCTACGATTATGTGCGTGGGGAACCGCGGGGCCACGCCAAGCCGCGTCCCGCCGACGCCGGCGACTGCATCGACTGCGGGGCCTGTGTCACCACCTGCCCGACCGGGATCGACATCCGCAACGGACTGCAGATGGAATGCGTCCACTGCACCCAGTGCATCGATGCCTGCGACGCCATCATGACGCAGGTCGGCAAGCCGAAGGGGCTGATCCGCTACAGTTCGCAGGATGCCCTCGCCGGCCAGCCGAAGCACATGCTGCGCACGCGCGTGGTGCTCTATCCGCTGGCGCTGACGCTCTTCTTCGGTGGCTTCCTCTACTCGCTGGGCACCCGTCCGGCGGCCGACATCACCGTGTTGCGCAGTCAGGCCGAACCGTTCCGCGTCGAGCCCGATGGTCGGGTGGCCAACCAGGTGCGTGTGCGGGTCGGCAACCGGAGCCGAACGGAACAGGTGTACACCATCACCGTGCTCGGCGCCGACGCCGGCGAAGTGATCGCCCCGGAAAGCCCGCTGACGGTCAAGGCCAACGACCTGCGGACCACGTCGCTCTTCATCCTGCTGCCCCGGAGTGCCTTCGTGAACGGCAAGCATGACGTGACGATCCGGATCACCGCGGGCGCGGGCTTCACCAGGGACACGCCGTTCAACCTCCTCGGCCCGGTCGCGGCCGCCGGCAGTACGCCATGAAGTCGCCCTTCTCGAAGGAACGGATCTGGCCGACGATGATCACCGCGGCGTTGCTCGGCAACGTTGTCCTGGGCGTGGTGCTGGTGCGTCTGGCCGGCGGCGATCGACACTTCGCGGTGGAATCGAACTACTACCAGAAGGCGATCGGCTGGGATTCCACGATGGCCCAGGATGGCCGCAACGCTGCGCTGGGCTGGGTGGTATCGCCCAGCCTCGGCGCGGTACGCGCGGGCGGCCGTGACACCCTCGTGGTCACCCTGCACACCGCCGCAGGCGAGCCGGTGATTGGCGCCGCCGTGACGCTGGAGGCGATGCCGATCGCGTATGCCGGCGAGGTCGCGCGCGCCACGCTCATGGCCACCGGCGAGCCGGGCGAGTATGCCACGGCTGGCCTGATCAACCGCGCCGGGCTCTGGGAGTTGCGTCTCGCCGCCGTGCGCGGCACCGATCGCTTCACCGAGAACCTGCGGCTCGATGCCTCGACCACCGCCGTGGCCACGGTGGTGACCGCGCGGCCCGGGGACGCGCCGAAGTGACCTTCGCCCTCGCGGTGCTGGTGGCATCGCTGCTCGGCAGCGTCCATTGTGCCGCGATGTGCGGGGCGTTCACCTGTCTCTATGCCCCGGCGGGCAGCACGTGGCGCGAGAGCCGCAACGCGCACGCAGCGTACAACGTCGGTCGGCTGGCGGCCTACCTCCTCCTCGGCACCGTCGCCGGACTGCTCGGCGCCGGCCTCGAACGGGCTGGCACGCTCGCCGGGGTGCAGCACGTCGCCGCAATCGCCACCGCGGTGCTGCTCGTGGTGTGGGGCGCCCATGCCCTGTTGATCGCCAGCGGGGCGTCGGTGAAGCCGGTGCGGCCGCCGGCGGCGTGGCAGCGAGCGATGGGAAGTGTCCTCCACCGACTGATGGACCGCCCGCCGGTGGTGCGAGCGGCGGCTACCGGGCTCTTCACCACGCTGCTGCCGTGTGGCTGGCTCTACGCGTTCGTGGTGACGGCCGCCGGCACCGGCACGCCGTGGCAGGGTGCCACCCTGATGGCGGTTTTCTGGCTCGGGACGCTGCCGATGATGCTTGCCGTCGGCGTGGGCCTGCAACAGCTCGCCGGGACGTGGCGTGCACGCCTGCCGATGGCGAGTGCCGCCACCATCCTGCTCCTCGGCATGCTCTCACTGGCCTCGCATCTCGATCTCGTCCCCGCAGCGCACTGGTTGCACCGGGTGATGCCCTCGGTGCCGGTGGCTGCTGCCGCGCCGACCGCGTCGGCCGCACCTCCTGTGCACCACCACTGACCGCTCCATGATCGCCACGCAACTCGGCACGCCCTGCACGCATTGCGGCCTGGCCGTCCCGCCCGCCTTGCTGGCGAGCGATGGCGCCGCGTCGTTCTGTTGCAGCGGGTGTGAGACCGCGTACGGCATCGTGCAGCAGAGCGGTCTGGGGCAGTACTACGCCTTCCGCGAGCGGCGCGAGACGGCGGTGCAGAGCAGTGGCCACTCGTTCGAGGAGTTCGACCACCCCGCGTTCGCCGAGCTGTATGTGCAGGCGACCGCAGACGGGCGCGCCATCACCGAGCTCTATCTGGAAGGCGTCCATTGCGCCTCCTGCGTCTGGCTGGTCGAGCGGGTACCGCTCCTCCTCCCGGGTGTCGTGCGCGCGGAGCTGGATGTGCGGCGGGCACTGGCACGGATCGAATGGGACCCGCAGCAGTTGCCACTCTCCCGGGTGGCGCGCACACTGGACCAGCTCGGCTACACGCCGCATCCGTTCCGTGGCGTCGCGCGGGACGCGATGCGCCGTCGTGAGGACCGCGCCATGCTGGCGCGCATCGGCGTCGCCGGGGCGATTGCCGGCAACGTGATGCTTCCCGCGCTGGCACTCTACTCCGGAGAATTCGCCGGGATGGAAGCGGCGTACGAGGGACTGTTCCGCTGGGTCTCCCTCGGGCTGACGATTCCGGCGATGCTCTTTCCAGGGCGCGTCTTCTTCACCGGTGCGGTTGCCGCGCTCCGCACACGTCGGCTCCACATGGACTTGCCGATCGCCCTGGCGCTCGGCGCGGGCTTTGTGCGCGGGGCGATCAACACGGTGGCGGATAGTGGCCCGATCTATTTCGACGGCGTCACCATCCTGATCTTTGCCCTGCTCACCGGTCGCTTCCTGCAGCAGCGCGGCCAGCGCGCCGCGGCCGATGCCGCCGAGCTGCTCTACTCGCTGTCGCCCGATTCGGCCCGCGTGGTGACCGAGGATGGCAGCGAGCGCACCATGCCTGCGGCGGCACTCCTCCCCGGGATGTCGGTGCGCGTCCGCGCCGGCGAGAGCTTCCCGGCGGACGGTACCATCATCGACGGCAGCACCTCCGTCAACGCTGCCCTCCTCACCGGCGAATCGCGGCCGGTCACGGCGGTGGCCGGTGATGTCGTGCACGCCGGCACGCTCAACGTGGCGGCGCCGGTGACGGTGCGGATCGAGGAAGCGGGGGCCACCTCGCGACTCGCGCGGTTGCTGCGGCAGGTGGAGGAGAGCAGCGCGCGCCGGGCTCCCGTCGTGGCGATGGCCGACCGGATGGCGGGGGTCTTCGTCGCCGCGGTGCTGGTGCTCGCCGTCGCGACGTTCGCGCTCTGGGTCGGCCGCGACGACGTCGCGGCGTGGGACAACGCCATCGCGCTCCTGATCGTCACCTGCCCCTGCGCACTGGCCCTCGCGACACCGCTCGCGGTGACGGTGGCCGTGGGCCGCGCGGCGCGGGCCGGGATCTACATCAAGGGCGGAGACGCGCTCGAGCAACTCTCCCGTCCCGGGCACCTGGTGCTCGACAAGACGGGGACCGTGACCGAGGGTCGCACGGCACTGGTGAGCTGGCATGGCGATCCGTCGGTGCAGGCGATGGTGCTTGCCCTGGAAGCGGGATCGTCGCACCCGATTGCCGACGGCTTCCGCCGTGCGTGGCCGGAGCTGCTCCCGCCGATCGCCGAGTCGGTCGCGCACGTCGTCGGTGGCGGCATCAGCGGCGTGGTGGAGGGCCGGAGCGTACTTGTTGGCTCGCCGCGCTTCGTGATGGCGGAGGCCGAGGGTGGCGACTTTCTGCTGGCCACCCTTCGCGGGCGCGCGCTGACCCCGGTGCTGGTCGCGGTCGACGGCGTGGTCGTCGCGGCGGCGGGGCTGGGCGATCGGGTGCGCGATGGTGCCGCCGAGGCGCTCGGCGCGCTGCGTCGCCGCGGCTGGCGCACCACCTTGCTCTCGGGGGATGACCCGGCCGTCGCGGCAGAGGTCGGTGCCGCCCTTGGCTTCGCCGCCGATGAGGCCATCGGCGGGGCGACCCCGGAAGAGAAATTGGCGCGGATCACCGCGTGGCGTGCGGAGGGTGGTCCGGTGGTGATGGTGGGTGACGGAGTGAACGATGCCGCCGCGATCGCCGCGGCGCATGTCGGCATCGGCGTGCATGGCGGCGCCGAGGCCTGTCTCGCGACGGCCGACGTCTATCTGACGTCGCCCGGGCTGGCACCGCTGGTGGGGTTGATGACCGGCGCCGAGCGGACGATGCACGTGATCCGCCGCAACATGGTCTGGGCGCTGATGTACAACGTGGCCGGCGTCGCGCTGGCGATGTCCGGCACCATCTCGCCGCTGATCGCGGCGCTCATGATGCCGGCGAGTTCGCTCACCGTGGTCCTCGGCAGCTGGCTCGGGCGCACCTTTGCGCCGATCTCCGGCGCGGCGCCGAGCGGGGCGGTCCCCACGGCGCCGCGCGTCGTCGAGGCGGCGGCATGAGTGTCCTCTTCCTGATTCTGCCGCTGGCGCTGGTGCTGGTGGGGGTCGCGGTGTGGGCCTACATCTGGTCGGCGCGGGGCGGGCAGTTCGACGACCTCGACACACCGGCGGTGCGCCTGCTGCACGACGACGGCGAGTCGCGGGTCAACGACGTCCGCGCAGTTTCTCGATCGTCCGCCGATCCTTCTTCGACGGCCGCCCCTCGCTGAACTCCAGCGACGGCGCAAGCCGGAGCTGATCGGCGAGCAGTGCGCGTGCGGCCGCGGACGCCTGGGTCTCCTGATAGAGCTCGGCAGCCTGCGCCGCGGTCCCGCGCCGCTCGCCAACGCCGGTCACCACCACCTCGAAACGATACGGCGCCACCCGGACCACGATGGTGTCGCCGGCACGCACCGTTCGCGCCGGCTTGGCGCCGTCGCCGTTGACGTCGACCTTGCCACCCAGCACCGCCTCGGTTGCGGCGGAGCGGGTCTTGTAGAAGCGGGCGGCCCAGAGCCACTTGTCGAGCCGGACTGCCGTTGCTGCGTCCTCGCGGGCCATCTCGTCTCCAGGGTGGGCGTCGTCGCGGTGGATTGAGCATATTACACCGCTTGACCACCCCACCCATCCCTCCCGACTCCGCCGCGGGTCGCACCGGCGAGTTCCCGGCCGCCCCGACCCCGCCCCGGGCGCTCGATCGCCTCAGGCTGCCGGGGCCGCGGGCGCTGGTGGGCGGCATCATCCTGGTGCGACTGGTGCTCGTCGGGCTGGTCTTCGGCAGCGCGCTCGGCCGCACGTCCGGCGGGATCCCGGTGTCGGCGCGGATCATCGTCGGGCTGGTGGGATTGGTGGCGATCGGCTGGTTCACGATGGTCAGTCGCGACCGCAGCACGACGATGCCGGCAACCACGCTCTTCGTGCAGGCGACCGTGGACATTCTCCTGGTCACCTCGCTCGTGTCGGGCGACGCGACGCCGCTGGCAGCGCTCTACGTCGCCCTGGTGGCGGTCTATGGCCTCCTCCTCCCGACCGGCCGGTCGCTGCTCACCACCCTCTTTGCCGGCGCCTGCTACGTCGCGGTCACGCTGCAGTCGCCCGAGGCGGCGCTGGCGTGGTCCCAGGTTGCCGTGATCGGGCTGGTCGGTGTGCTGATTGCGCTGCTCGGCAATCGCCTGACCTCGGCCTCGCGCGAGCAGCACGCGCTGGCGGTGGCGCTCGCCCAGGTCCGACTCGAGGCCGAGGAGATCCTGGCGACGATCCAATCCGGCGTGATCACCGTCGATGGCGAAGGGCGCCTCGGCTTCATCAACCCGCGCGGGGCGAAGATCCTCGGGGGTGGCCGCTTCATCCCCGGGCAGCCGGTGCTCGATGTGCTGCGCGCCTGTTCGCGGGAGCTGCACGAGGCGATCGTGCTCGGCCTCACCGAGGGGACGCGCATCATGCGGGGCGAGGCCTCGGTGCGCCGCGCCGACGGCACGCTCTTCCCCGTGGGGCTCTCGACCACCACCTTCCAGCGGCCCGGCACCGAGCGGCCGTTGGTCACCGCCATCTTCACCGACATCTCCGACCTCAAGCGGCTGCAGGAATTCCGGGTGCGCGCCGAGCGCCTGGAGGCGGTGGCGGCGTTGAGTGCCTCGCTGGCGCACGAGATTCGCAATCCGCTCGCGGCGATCCGCAGCGCGGTCGAGCAGCTGGCCCGCTCGGTCGGGCCGGACGAGGACGATCAGACGCTGGCGCGGCTCGTGATGCGCGAGAGCGAGCGGCTCAACCGGCTGCTCAGCGAGTTCCTCGACTTCTCCCGCGTGCGCGCGTCGCGCTTCGAACGGATCGAGTTGATGGGGTTGGTCGAGGCGGCCGCACGGATCACGCGGGAGCATCCCGAGGCGCGCGGCACGAGCATCACCGTGGTCGGGGAACCGGTCGAGCTCGACGGCGACGAAGACCTGCTGCATCGGGTGGCGAGCAACCTGATGTTGAACGCCGCGCAGGCCCTCGCGGGGCGCGGCCACATCACGGTGACGGTGCGACTGGCCCGCCCGGGCGAGGCGCCGGTGGGACGGGTGGAGCGCCCCGTGATGCTGCTGGTGCAGGACGATGGCCCAGGCATTCCGGAGTCGGTGCGTGAGCGGCTCTTCGAGCCGTTCGTGACCGGGCGGACCGGGGGCAGTGGCCTGGGCTTGGCAATTGTGCAGCGCGCCGTGGATGCGCATCGTGGCGTGATCCTGGTGGACACCATGGCGGGCTCGGGAACGACCTTCTCGATCTTCCTGCCCGCGACCTGGACCGGAGAGGAGACAACATGACCCAGCAGCAGCCGTCCGTGCTGGTTATCGATGACGAGTCGGGAATTCTCGACACGGTGCGCATCCTGCTCAAGAAGGAGGGCTACGAGGTCTCCGTCGCGCAGGGGGGCAAGGCGGGCCTCGAGGCGATCCGCACCGTCAGTCCGGACATCGTCGTCACCGACGTGCGGATGCCGCAGGTCACCGGGCTCGACATCCTGCAGGCCTGCAAGGACCAGGACCCGATGATGCCGGTGATCCTGATGACGGCGCAGGCCTCGCTGCAGAGCGCGATCCAGGCCGTCAACATCGGCGCGTTCTACTACCTGCAGAAGCCGTTCTCGAACGACGAGCTGCTGGCGATCCTCCGCCGTGCCTGCGAGTTCCGCCAGATCCGCGTCGAGAACAAGCAGCTCAAGGCAGAGATCCGGCGCACCAGCGGTGGCCCGCGGCCGCCGGTGACACGGCCGATCGGCAAGTCGCGCCGCTTCCAGGAAATTCTCCGCTTCGCCGACCTGGTCGCGCCGACCGACTCGACCCTGCTGATCACCGGCGAGAGCGGCACCGGCAAGGAGGTGCTTGCCCGCTACACGCACGACGCCTCGCTGCGCGCCGAGGGGCCGTTCATGTCGATCAACTGCGGTGCCCTCCCGGAGACGCTGCTCGAGAGCGAGCTCTTCGGGCACGTGAAGGGCTCCTTCACCGGTGCCGTGCGTGACAAGCAGGGGCTCTTCGCCGCTGCGCGCACCGGGACGTTCTTCATGGACGAAGTCGGCGAGATGCCGCCCTCGCTCCAGGTGAAGCTGCTCCGCGTGTTGCAGCAGCGCGAAGTGATTCCCGTCGGGGCCACGGAGGCGATTCCGGTCGACGTGCGCATCATCGCCGCGACGAATCGCGACCTCGAGGAAGAAGTGCGCCGCGGGCATTTCCGCTCCGATCTCTTCTATCGGCTCAACGTGCTCGCGGTGGAGTTGCCACCGCTGCGCGAGCGGCGCGACGACCTCATCCTGCTGATCGACCGCTTCCTGCAGGACCTCTCCGAGGAACACGAGTCGGAGCCGAAGGCGCTCGCCGCCGAGGCGATGGATGCCGTCATGGTGTACGAGTGGCCAGGCAACGTGCGCGAACTGCAGAACGCGCTCGAACATGCGGCGGTGCTCTGTCGGGGGCCGCTGATCGAGCCGCAGCACCTGCCGGAGCGGATCACCCGGCGGAAGAAGGAGCCGCTGGTCGCCGAACGGAATCAACCGAATCCTGAACTCGACCTGGTCGAGCGCGCCTACATCATGTTCGTCCTGCAGGCCGAAGGCGGCAACAAGACGCGGGCCGCGGAAGTGCTGGGGATCGACCCGAGCACGCTCTACCGGAAGTTGTCGCGCTACGAGGGGAACGGGGCCGCGTAGGTGTCACGGCTCGCCGACGTCGCTGCGCGCTGGAAGGCGCTGGACTGGCGGGCCGACCTCGGCCTCGCGCTGCTGGCCGGGATCGGCTATGCCGTGCTCGGCTGGTGGCTCTGGGAAGGGCGTCCCACCGGCCTCGATGAAGTGGTCATGGTGTGGCAGGCGCGGCTGTTGTCGCACGGGCACCTTGCCGCGCCGATCCCCGTGCACCCGGAGGCGGTGCTCACCCGGCTGACCGGCATCGGACCGATCGGGATCATCGGGCAATTCTCGTTGGGGAGCACGCTGCTGCTGGTCCCCTTCGTCGCGATCGGCCAGGTCGCCCTGGCCGGACCGGTCTATGGCGCCATCGGCGTCTTCTGCTGGGCCCGGCTGGTCCGGCGGCTCGAGCCGCATGCGCCCACCGCCATCGGCGCGGTGTTGTTGCTTGCGATCTCTCCCTTCTGGGCCATCCAGTCCACCTCGCAGCTCGCCCACGTGCCGCTGACCGCGATCATCTGCCTGATCGGGTTGATGCTGGCGCGGCTGTTCGCCCTGCCATCCCAAGGGCGCGCTGCCCTCTGGCTCGGCGTGCTCGTCGGTCTGGCCGCATGGGTGCGCCCGGTCGAAGCGCTGTCCGCGGCCGTCCCTGCGGCGCTGATCGTGCTCTGGGCGGTGGCGCGCGGCCGACTGCCGCGTCGGGTGATTGCCCAGGGACTGCTGGGAGTCGCCGGACCGATGGCGATTCTCCTGGCGACGAACACCATCACCACGGGCGCCCCGCTGCGCTTCAGCTACGACGTGGTGTCGGGCCCGAAGCATCGCCTTGGCTTTCACGAGAGCCCCGACGGCACGGACTACACGCCGGCACGTGGCGTGCTGAAGACGCGGAAGCAGATGCACAGCCTCGGCGAGTCGACCTGGGAATCGCGGTTCACGCCGTTCTGGCCGGCCGCGCTGGGCGTCGTGCTCGCCCTGCCGGCGCTGACGCTCCTCGATGGCTGGGCGCTCGCGACCGTCGCGAGCCTGATGCTGAGTTACTGGGCGTACTGGGGCAACGCGGAATGGCTGGGCCCCCGCTTCATCCTGCCGGTCCTGCCGTTCATGCTCCTGGCCGTGGCCCGGTTGCCCCGATTGGTGGCGCGTTGGCATTGGGCCCTCGGTGCCGCTGCGGCGGTCGGGATCGTCGGGGTCGTGAGTGAGGGACTGCTTCGCGCACCGATACGGTTCCGCGAATTCGAGGCGATGGAACGCGCCACCACGATCGACCTGACGCGCCTGCTGATCGGTACCCCCAATCCAGGACTGATCATCGCCCGTGGCGACCTTCGTCGCACCAACGAGGCGCGGGTGCGCGCCGTCTCCGGCAAGCTCGGTGCGGCCAACGCCATCGTGAAGGGGAGAGAGCACTGCGATGTCCTGTGGGGTGTGCGCTGGCTCGAGATCGGCGTACCCCAGGCACCGCCCGTCGCCGACGCATGGCGCGAGTGGTGTGCGGGGCCGGAATTTCAGCAACTGCAATGGGTGAGTTCAGAGGTGACGGGCGCTCTCCTGCTCTTCTCCACCCCCACCCGGCCGGTCCTGCGGAGCCTGGGGGCCCGTACCGCGTTGCTTGCCGACAGCGTCACGTTCCGGGAGCGGACGCGACTGCTGTTGTGGGAGCGAATCGGCAAGGAGCAGTGGCGGCCCCGCCTGGCGGCCTTTGACTACGACAGCGCGCGCACCAGTTGGGCTCGGGAGGACAGCGCGTTCGCGCTCGGCCGACGGCAGGTGGGCCGATGATCGCCCGCCTCGCGGCGCTGCTCCTGCTCCTGCTCGGGCTGTTGCCGATCGCGAACTGGATTCCCGGCGGGCATGCGGCACCGTGGTACCAGGATCGACTCGATGGCTGGGGGAGCGGCGGGGCGATCGTGCTCGGCATCGCAGTGATTGCCTGGATCGTGCTGCGCGGTCGGCCGCACCTCTGGCCAGCTGGCAAGTGGGGCAGCTTCTCCCGGCAGTGGCACCGTGCCGATTCGGCGGCCGACCTCGGCATCGCGCTGGCGGCGTTCGGCCTCTACGCGGCAGTGTCGCGGCTGGTGCTCTCTGCCTCGCCGCTGTTGATCGACGAGATCATCCAGGTCTACCAGGCGCGCACCTTCGCCGCGGGCGCACTCTGGCGCGTCGCGCCGGCGCATCCCGAATTCACCGGCGCGATGCACCTGATCGACTGGGGTGGCAAGGTCTACGGCCAGTTCCCGGCGGGCGGCCCTGCGATGCTCGCGCTCGGCACGTTGGCGCACGCGGAGTGGCTGGTCGGGCCGTGCTTCGCCGCGATCGGCCTCTTCGCCTTCGCGCGCGTGCTGCGCCGCATTGAAGGACGCGAAGGGACGGCCCTCGCGGCACTCCTCCTCTACGCCCTTGCCCCGTTCACGGTCTTTCTCAGCGCCTCGATGATGAACCACGTCACCACGGTGACCTGGCTGATGCTGGGGACGTGGGCGCTCACCGTCGCGACCGCCACCAATGTGGCGCGGATCGGTCCGGCGTTCGCCCTCGGGCTGGCGTTTGCCTGCGCCGCGACGATTCGCCCCCTCGATGGTGCCGTCTTCGCCCTGCCGGCCGGTGCATGGTTGCTGTGGCGGGCGCGGCACGGCCGCGAGCACGTCGTGGCGCTGCTGGCGAGTGGTGTCGGCATCGCACTGCCGTTGATCGCCCTCGGGTGGGTCAATGCATCGCAGACTGGCGACGCGCTCCGTTTCGGCTACATCGAGATGTGGGGCCGGTCGCACGAACTGGGATTCCATGAGGCGCCGTGGGGCTTCCCGCACACGCCGGCGCGCGGGCTCGAGTTGGTGAATCTCTACCTGCTCCGGTTGCAGAGTTACTTCCTCGAGACGCCGGTGCCGTCGCTGCTCTTCGCGACGGGTGCCCTGGCACTGGTGCGCCGCGTGCAGGCCTTCGATCGCTGGGCGCTCGTCGCCTGCGGCGGCGTCCTGCTGTCCTACTGGGCGTACTGGCATGACGGCTTCTATCTCGGCCCCCGCTTCATGCTGCCGCTGACTCCGTGGCTGGCGTTGTGGACCGCGCGTTTCCCCGCGGAACTCGCCGAGCGCACGCCGTCGCTGCCATTGCGCCGCGCGGTGCTGGTGGCGGGGCTCGCCGCGCTGGTGATCGGTGGCACGCAACTCGTGCCGCTGCGGGCCGTGCAGTATCGCAACGGGATGCTCTCGATGCGCCTCGATGTCGACGCCGCGGCACGCGCCCAGGGTGTCTCCGGCGCGCTGGTGCTCGTGCGCGAGAGCTGGGGGGCGCAGGTCATCGCCCGGATGTGGGGGCTGGGCGTCTCGCGCGTCGAGGCCGAACAGCTCTATCGCAGCGTCGACCTCTGTCGACTCGATGAGGCGGTGGCCTCGGTCGAGCAGCGCGGTGGCGGCGCTCAGGCGCTCGCGTCGGCCGTCGCGCGGGACCGCGCCGACTCGGCCCAATTGATTCCGCTGCGCGTCTCGGTCGACACCACGGGGCGGGTGATGCCGGGCTCGACGCTGACTCCGCGATGCACCCGACGGGTGCTCGAGGATCGGGCCGGTTACACCCTCTTCCCGCCGCTGCTGCTGGCGCGCGGGGACAACCGCTACATCCGGGACCTGCATGCCCGCGACACGCTGCTGCTGAACGCCGATCCATCGCGCCCCGTCTGGCTGGTTACCCGCGCGACGGACGTCGGCAGTCCGCTCCGGTTCGAACGGGTGAATCTCGATTCCGCGCGCGCTGAGTGGAAGGCACCATGACCGCCGACCGCATGGCGTTGGTGATTCCGGCATGGAACGAGGCGCGACGGTTGCAGGACGCCGCGTTTCTCGCCTTCGTCGAGTCGCAGGACGTGGTGGACCTGCACTTCGTGGACGATGGCAGTCAGGACGCGACGCCGGCGCGCCTCGCAGCCCTCGCGACCGCGGCACCCGGGCGGATCACCGTGCAGCGGCTGCAGCCCAATCGGGGGAAGGCGGAGGCGGTGCGCGCCGGATTGCTGGCGGCACTGGCCGAAGGCTACCCCTTTGTCGGCTATCTCGATGCCGATCTCGCCGCCCCACTCGAGACCGCGCTCCTGCTGCGCGACGAGCTTGTGCGCCGACCGACCGTGGCGATGGTCCTCGGCTCGCGCGTCAAGCTGCTCGGATGGCACATTCATCGGTCGGAGCGTCGCCACTACCTCGGCCGAATCTTCGCCACCTGCGCGTCGATCACCCTGGCACTGCCGGTCTATGACACGCAGTGTGGGGCGAAGGCGATGCGTGGCGGTCCCGCATTGGACGCCCTGTTGCAGGCGCCGTTCCTCTCGCGCTGGCTCTTCGATGTGGAGTTGATTGCCCGGCTGCGTGACGCGGTGGGCGAGTCGGCGCTGCGCGAGTTGCCGCTGCCGCGATGGGAGGATCCGGGCGGATCCAGCGTGGGACTCAAGGATTTCGTGCGGGCACCGCTGGAGTTGTGGCGGATCTGGCGCCGTTATCCGCCGCGCGGTGGCGTGGCCGGCGCCTGATCCGGCGGTGCCTCGGCGCGCTGCAGCGCCAGCACGCGGGTGAGCTCACCAAGATCGCGCTGGAGTCGACGGAGCGCCGCGGCAGTGGTGGCGAAGTGGAAGAGGCAGAAGACGATGAAGAAGTAGAACATCAGGTCGGCGCCGCGCCCGATGCCGAGCGCCGCCGCCGCACGGTTCGTCAACTCCGGGTTGAGGACCAGCCCGATGCCCAGCGCAGCGAGGCCGAGATACATCAGTCGATCGGCCGAGGCGCTGCGCATCCGCACGACGTAGACGATGAAGAGACCGATGAGACCGAGGAGGACGAGCTGCGAGGTGGTCATGACGGTCACCGTGCTCGGGTAAGGAAGAGATCCCAGAGAATCGTCACCGCATCGATCATCCGCTGGCCCTTGGCCACGGAATATTCGCTGTAGCGAATCGCGACGGAGACCTCGCGGACGCGGAGGCCGCGCCGGGCGAGTTGCGACAGGATCTCCGAGGCGTGAGCCATCCGATCCTGCGTCAGCGTCAAGCGGGCAAGGGCATCGAGCGTGAAGCCCCGGAGTCCGTTGTGCGTGTCGGTGATGGGGAGGCCGGTCGTCAGTCGGGCCAGTCGCGTGGCGAGCCGGAGGAGGTGCCGCCGCAGCGGTGGCACATCGGCGGTCGCGACCGGATCGAGGAAGCGCGAGCCGAGCGTCGCGTCGGCCTCACCGCGCTGGAGCGGGCCGAGCAGCGCGGCGACCGCCTCCGGGGCGTGCTGCCCGTCGGCATCGAAGGTGACCACGGCCCGGGTGGTGGCGTCCGCCAAGGCGAACGCAAAGCCGGTCCGCAGTGCCGCACCTTGCCCCAGGTTCACGGCATGACGCACCACCGTCGCCCCAGCCTCGCGCGCCACGGCGGCAGTGCCATCGGTCGAGCCGTCGTCCACGACCACGACCCGCCAGCCGTGATCGCGGAGCCCGTGCACCACGGCCCCGATGGCGGTGGCCTCCCGGTAGGCGGCGATCACCACCCAACAGCCGTCCCGGATGGCATCATCTTCGCGCTGTTGCGGCACGTGCACTCGCCTCCGGCGATTCAAGTCTCTCCCCCTCTCCTGCGAGTCTGATGCCACCGACCTCCCTGCTGCTCGCCATGATCGTTGGCCTGACGCTGGTGCTGGTCGGACGCCGTGCCAAGGCATCCCTGCCGGCCGCACCGGCGTGGCTGGCGGGGCCGCTCTTCCCCCTGCTGGCGGGGGTGGCCACCGCGGGGCTGACGGCGTGGATCTGGGGGGGATTCCGCCCCGAAGCCGCCTGGCATGACGAGGCGGCGTACCGGCTCCAGGCGGAGTTGCTGGCACGCTTCCACTTTGCCCGCGAGGGGGTCGTCGTGCCGGCGGCGTTCACGCAGGCCGCCGTGCTCGTCACCCCGGTCGTCACCCCGAAGATGCTGCCAGGGCATGCCCTGATGCTGGTGCCTGGCATCTGGCTGGGCCTCCCCGGGCTGATGCCGATCCTCCTGGCCGGCGCCACGGCGGCGATGCTCGTGGTCCTCGCCCGGCGGCTCGGTGGCCCGGGCCTCGCCCTGCTCACGGTGACGCTCTGGACCACGCAGGCGGGGCAGCAGCGATGGCGCGCCTCGTACATGTCGGAGTCGACCACCGCGCTCTGCTGGCTGGTGGGTTGGTGGTGCCTGCTCGAGTGGCGACAGTCGCGACAGACGCGGTGGCTGCTCGGCCTCGCCGCCGTCGCCGGACTCGGCGCGGTGACCCGGCCATTGACGATGCTGGTCTTCATTCTCCCTGTCGGCGTGGTCGTCCTCCGCGACACGCTGCGGTCGGGACGCTGGCGTCCACTGCTCGGCGCGATGGCGCTCGGCATGCTTTGCCTCGCGATCGCCCCGCTGCAGAATCAGGCGACCCTCGGCTCGTGGCGTCGCAGCCCGCTGGCACTCTACACCGCGCAGTACATGCCGTTTGATCGCCTCGGCTTCGGCCTCGATGCCACCCCGCCATCACTCGGGCTCACGCCGGACCTTGATCGGGCGATGGTCGAGCTGCGGACGCGACACCGCGAGCATCAACCGCAGCAGTTGCCGCAGATACTCTGGAAGCGATTGAGCATCCTTGCCACTTCGACGTTCTTCGGCTGGCGCATCGTGCTCGTCCCGTTCGCCATCGTCGGGCTGATGCTCCTGCCGGCCGTCGGCTGGTTCGCCTTCGGCACCGGTGTGTTGCTGGTGCTGGCCTACCTGAGCTATGCGCATGAAGCCAGTTGGACGGCCTACTACGTCGAGGCGATGCCAGCGATGGCGTTCGTGGTGGCGCTCGGGGTCGCCGAGGTGTTGCGGCGGATGACGCGCGCGCCGGCGGTGCATCCGGCCGTCGCGGCCGCGGGGGCGCTGGTGCTGCTCATCGCCGGGAGCGACGACGTCCGTTGGGCTCGGCAGTTCAGCGCCCATCGCCAGGCGCCCGTTCGCCGCTTTCAGCAGGCCGTGGCGAGTGCGGGGGCGACCGGCGGGCTCATCTTCGTGAGCTACCGCGACGGCGATGATCCGCACCTGAGCCTGGTGCGCAACGTGGCAGACCCCAAGACCGCCGAGGTGATCACCGTGCATGCGCTCGACGAGACGACCAACCGCACGGTGATGCGGAGCATGCCCACGCGCACGACCTGGCGCTACACCGTGGCGACCGGCGAGCTGCAGCGGTGGACCCCATGATCCCGGACGGCGTCGATTCTCTTGAACGGATCGTCCCGGCGCAGCTGGCCAGCGACGATGTCACGGGGCGCGCGACCTTGGCGCTGCACCTCGAGCGCTATGCCTGGGCAGTGCAGCAGGTGCCCCACGGCTTGACGCTCGATCTCGCGTGCGGAGTCGGCTATGGCAGCGTGATGTTGGCGACTCGCGATGCAGACTCGTTCGTCATCGCCGCCGACATCGCCGCGTCGGCGCTGGAAGAGGCGCGCCGCAGCTATCGGCACGCGCGCGTAGCGCATGTGCGGGGCGACGGGGCCGGCTGGTGCCGCCCCGGCCGGTTTGCGGCCATCGTCTCGCTGGAAACCGTCGAGCATGTCGACGATCCGCACGGTCTGCTGCGTGACTTCGCCAGACTGCTCCGCGAGGATGGCGTGCTGGTCACCTCGGTGCCAGTGACGCCATCCGTCGATGCCAATCCGCATCACCGCACCGATTTCACCGAGGCCTCGTTGCTCGCCCTCGGACGTGCGGTCGGTCTCGAACCGGTGGCGATGCTCCGTCAGGTCCAGCCGTATTCGCCGATCGCGGTGGTGTCGCGCACGGAGCGCCGCACGCGCGACCTGCGACCCAGCCTGCTGCAGTACTATCTCCACCATCCGACGGCGGCGTGGCGCCGCCTGTGGGCCACCCTGCGCCACGGCTTCACCAACCACTACCTCACGGTGGCGTGGACGAAGCGGGGCCCGCACTCGCCCTGATCCAGCCGGACAGCAGGCGCGAGCGGAAATCGCTGCTGGCACGCTGCGCAAACGGCGCCGTCCGCCGGTCCCACGCGACGACCTCCGCGCGGTCACCGAGTCGCAGTGCCGCGATCACGGCGCCGTCGTGCAGTTCATCGCCGCCGATCCACTCCAGCGTGTGAACGTTCGGCGCAATCAGGCGTCCCGCGGCGCGCAGCGCCCCGACGTCATCCCAACCCTGCACGGCCCGACGGAACGCCAGCACCGCGAGCACTTCCGACGGCGCCTCATGGCGCACCGCGAATCCCATCGCCTCGGCGGCGAGGGTCGTGTCGACCCATCCGGCGGTGCCGCCCTCGCGCGTCTGCACGACGCGCTGAAACTGCGCCAGCCATGGCCGCCAGTCCGCCGGTGGCATGTCGTGCGCCAGCACCGCCTCCCAACCGAGCGCGTCATAGCGGAGATCGTGCAGGAACCCCGGCGCATCGGCAGGAGGTGGGGCGTTCCGTCGTTGCCAGGTGCGGCGCCACTGGGCCGACTCGCGCCGCATCCCCAGCATGGTGAGCACCTCCGCCTCGCGCGGGGCGATGGCGGTGCGCGTCAGCGCATGGGTGGCGTTGAGCCAGTCATCGCCGAGCGCCATCATCCCGACCGCCGCGCGTCGCTCGAAGCGGCGACGCTCGGCCTGCAAGTCGAGCGTGGGGTAGTAGTCGGAGTTCGGCTGCCCGACGAGCGCCACCGCCGGGGCAAGCAGTCGCCGGTCGGCGAGCAGGGTGGCATCGAGCACGCCCGGGTCAAGCGGGACGTAGTGACAGAGGTCGCGTCCCAAGGCCGGCAGTGCGAGCACCGAGGTCCAGTCTGGTGCCGGGAGCGGCCCCTCTGCCGAGGCGACCAGCACGAGGTCACCGGCGCCGACCTGATGCACGCGGTAGTCGGGAAAGACCTCGTGCACGGCGGCGAGGACGGAGAGGACCAGGTCGTCGTCGAGCTCGTACGTCTGCAGCCATTGGGCGAAGACGCCGTTCGGTGCCAGCTGACCGCGAATGCGGCGGTAGAACTCCACGGTGAACAATCCCGAGACGCCGCTCACCCACGGGTTCGACGGCTCCGAGACGATCAGGTCCCATTTCCGGTTGGACGACGCGAAGTAGGCCTTGGCGTCTTCCAGGACGATGGTGGAGCGCGCGGCGTCGAACGTCCGGCGATTGGCCGGGCGGAAGAACTGCGCGGCCTCGAGCATCTTCGGTTCGATCTCGACCGTCACGACCTCCGTGAGGGCTGGTGCCGCCAGCAGTATGTGCGAGGTCACCCCGGAGCCGAGGCCGATCACGGCGGCGCGGCCACCCTGCGGGTGGTAGGCCAGCGGGATCATCCCGAGCAGGAGTTGGGTGACCTGGTCGCCCTCGATCCGGCGACGCACCGTGGAGTCGGTGCACGCCTCACGCGCAAAGGCGGAGAGCGACGCATCGGCCTTCCCGTTCGTGGCGAGCACGCGGAAGCCGTCGGGACTCTCGCTGAGCGACACGGTCGCCGTGCGTCCATCGGCGTAGAACGGCAAGGTCACCGAGCGCGCCACCGCGAGCGACGACCCGCGGAAGACTCCGGAGACCAGCACCGTGCGGTCGAGCGGCGTCACCACGCCAACCACCACCACGGCTACCAGGGCGAGCGCACCGCCACGCAGCGCGCGCGTCCCCGCGGGGGAGGCGCGCAGCAGTGCCATGCCGACCCCGATGTCCAGCATCCCGGCCACGACGGCGAGGCCCTTGAGCCCCAGCAACGGCAGCAGGAGCAGGCTCGCCGCGATCACCCCGACGATCGAGCCGAGGGTGTTGACCGCGTACACCCGACCGATCGCCGCCTCACCCTCGCCACGCGCGATCAACGCGCGCGTCAGCAACGGTAGTGTCATGCCGGCGCAGAATGTGGCCGGCAGCATGATCACGAGGCAGAGCAGATAGCGGACGAACGAGAAGGCGACGTACCCGGCGGCACTCCGGCTCACGGTGGTCAGCAGCAGCGCCATCGCGGGGAAGGAGGCGGCGTAGAGCGGTAGCGTCGCCACGGCGAGCACGCCCATCACGATCTGGATGGTGCCGAGCTGCACGAAGGGATCGGCGCTGCCATCGCTGCGTCGCCGGATCCAGAAGGCGCCGAGCGCGAGGCCGAGGATGAAGGCGGAGAGCATCAACTCGAACGAGTGCGTGGCGCTGCCGAGGACGAGCGACAGCATCCGGATCCAGTCGATCTCGTAGCAGAAGGAGGCGAATGCGGTCAGCCCCGCCGCCCAGAGCAACAACCGTCGTTGCGATGCCGATGCACCCGCAGCGATCGGCGCGGGCGCCTCGGCGCCGTCGGCCGCATCGACGGCACGCCGCGCCAGGATGAAGGCGACCAGTGCCACCACGAGGTTCGCGGTCGCGGCCGCCGCGAGCACGCCCGGGAGCCCGGTCCGCTCGACCAGCACGAAGCCCGCGATCAGCACGCCGATGGCGGCACCGAGCGAGTTCGTGAAGTAGAGCCACCCGAGGACGCGACCGGGGGCGGCCGGTGCCAGCCGCAGCACCGCGGCGCTCATCAAGGGGAAGGTCGTGCCGAGCAGGATCGATTGCGGCAGGATCAGCAGCGCCGCGATGCTCCAGGTGGCCGCGGTGCGCATCGGTCCGCTGGCGAGCGCCGGGAGCAGTTCCTGGTACGCGGCCCCGGTGACGGCATTGAACAGATCATGAAAGCCGAGGCCAATCAGTCCCGCGATCGCTTCCATCGCGGCGTATGCCATCAAGGGTCGTGCGATCGTCCGCGCCCGGCGTGAAATCAGTGCGGCGCCGAGAGACATCCCGCCGAGGAAGATCGCCAGCACCAGGACCTGCGCGTACGCCGCGTGCCCCACGAAAAGTCCGAGGTAGCGACTCCACACCGATTCATAACAGAGCCCGGCGGCTCCGCTCAGCAGGAAGAGGCCGTACAGGAGCGGGACGGTACGCGTCGGCCGGTCGGCTGTCATCGCGGCGCGAGCGGGGGCAGCGGCGGCTGCAGTTGCCAGACGCCGGGCTCGGAGGACTCGTTGGTCATCAACCCACCGGCGTTCGGCGGCGCGAAACGGGTGTGCCGGCGCGGCTGTTCACGTCGCACCTCCTCGAGCCAGCGACGCCAGGTGAGGAAGACGCGCACCGCGTAACCACTGCGCACGCCCTGCAGCGCCTCGGCATAGGCCAGGTCGTACTGCCCCTCCCAGGTGAGGCAGCTCAGGTACTCCGATCGACCCGGCGCGAATTCCTTCAAGCGCAGCGCGTGCTGGAAATGCGGAATCGCGAGGTCACAGTGGTTGCTGCCCTGGTAGCCCTCGGCCAGCCCGAAGAGCACGGCGGCGCTCGGGTAGATCGCCATGGCGCGCTCGGTGAAGCGCAGTCCCATCGGCCGCACTTCGCGGCGCTGCATCATCGAGCCGAGTGCCACCCAGGCGCGATAGCTGTCGGGCGCGTCGATCACGGTCTGCGTCCAGAGCCCCAGTTGTGTGCGCCAGACGTGATAGCGCGACCAGCTCCTCGACGCCCCGAGCACCACCGCGACCGCGAGCAGCCCGTAGACCAGACGCGTCACCGCCGGGCGGACCGAGGCGGCGTTGTCCCGCATCACGCCGGCAATCAACCCGGCCACCACCAGCATCGCACCGATGCTCGCGAGGAAGAGCGTGCGCTCGGCCAGCACGATCCCGCTCGGGACCAGGACGTTGTGCACCGGTGCGATGCCGATCGCGATCCACGCCAGCCCGAAGGGCACCACCGGCGCGCTCTTCCGGAGACGAAAGGCCAGCACCAGGACGAGCAGGAGGATCAGGGCGCCGAGGGACTGCGCGCTGCCCCAGCTGGTCGTGCCGACGATTTCGCCCGGCGAATAGTCGGCCTGGAGCGACGCGGGCCACAGCAGCAGGCGGAGGTACTCCGGCACCACGCCGAGCATGGTGAGCGCGCGGCCACCGAGTCCGAGTCCTTCGAGGCCCTCGGCGGTGAAGGTGCCACGCACCTCGCCCTTGAGGACCACGTCCCGGATCCAGACCACCACCATCACGGTGGCGACCTGCAGCAACACCGTTGGCCGGAACTGGGCGAGGCGCTCACGCCACGGCTGCCCGGAGAGGAGGCAGAGCTCGGTCGCGGCAAGCAGGGCGGGGAGGACCACCCCACTCTCCTTATAGAGAGTGCCGACGAAAATGACGGCGGCGAGGATGATCCGGTCGCGCCAGGTGGCATCGCGCGTTCGCCGGAAGCGGAGATACCAGACCACCACGAGGGCGTAGCCGCCCCCGATCAGCAACTCGGCCTGATTGATCGCCACCGCCACCGCCTCGACATGGACGGGGTGGACGGCGAAGGCGAGCCCGACCAGCGCGGCCCACCAGAGCGGGAGCAGCTCGAGCGCGAGGATGAAGACCGCCAGGGAGGCGGCCGCCACCAGCATCAGCGAGATGATCCGGAAGGAGAGGATCGATCCACCCCCGAGCGCCCAGTCGACGGCGAGGGTGAGCGTGGTCATCGGGCGGTGGTGCCCCGCGGCGCCTGCGGTCGGCCAGAACGGAGTGGTCAGAATCTCGCGGATATTGCCAAGATCGTGGATCCGTGCGTCTTCCCGGACCAGCGGCACATCGTCCTGGGTCCATTCGTTCTTCAGCACGGGCGACGCCGTGCCCGCGGCAACCACGACGATCAGCGCCCCGATCCACAATTGCAGGCGGTGCAGGGTCAAGCAGGGCTCCGGGCGGAAGTCGATGGGGCGAATGCGGCGACCAGGTCTCTGCACGGGAGTTGCAAGTTATCCGCCACCGATGCGACGGCCACGCGTCGGGGCGACGATTCCTGCACCCGCGGGGCAGGTCGGGGGCGAGGGGGATGCAAAGTGCGGGGGATTCGAGGAGAGGGTCACCAGGGGTGGTCACCCCCGGCACGGTGTAAAGCATTGTTGGTACGAGAGTTATGCTGAATGCCGTGAAATTGGCATTGCTTGTGCTCATTTGCAGGGCAGCGCCGGAATGGGCGCTTGGGAAACGCCCAAACATTGAGTCCCAATTCACGCCCAAGGAGAACCACACCATGCTGTCCACCAACAAGAAGGGCTTCACCCTGATCGAGCTGCTCATCGTGGTCGTGATCATCGGCATTCTTGCCGCCATCGCGATCCCGAAGTTCGCGGCGACCAAGGACAAGGCGAAGTTGGCGTCGGTCAAGACCGACCTCCGCAACATCATGACGGCCGAAGAGGCGTACTTCTCTGACGCGTCGGCTGGCTACACGTCGACCCTGGCGACCACCATCTTCGCCCCGTCGGCCGGCAACACCTTCACGGTCACCGGTTCGGCGAGCAGCTACACCGCGACCGTCACCAACGCGTCGATCACGGTCAACCCGAAGTCCTGCACCGTCACGGTTGGCGGCTCTGCGGCGACCGACGGCCAGATCAGCTGCTAAGGATCGGACACACTTCACCTCTACCACGGTGATCTCGTGACACTTCGGCTCCGCACACGCGGTGGCCAGCCAGCCGAGGGGCAGTTGCTTCTCGGCTGGCGTCGTCAGCGCGACGGCTTCACGCTCATCGAGTTGCTGATCGTGGTGGTGATCATCGGCCTCCTGGCCGCGATTGCCATCCCGAAGTTCGCGGCGACGAAGGAGCGGGCGTACGTGGCGAAGATGCGCTCCGACTTGCGCAACCTCGCGACGTCGCAGGAAGCCTATTTCGCGGACTTCCGCGCCTACTACGGTGGGTCCGTGCCATCGAGTCAGTTGGTCTACAATCCATCACCCGGCGTCTCCGTGTCGCTGGTGGTGGGGACGACCGGTTGGGGAGCCACCTCGACCGTCGTCGGGACCGCCAAGACCTGCGCCCTGTATTTCGGCGATGGTGGGCCGCTTGGCCCTGCGACCGTCGAAGGGCTGGTCGCCTGCGATTCATAGGCTGATCGACCGCTCCGTCAGAACGCGCTCCCGAGGTTGGGGGCGCGTTTTATTTCTCCCCTGATGTCGCCCACGCCGCGCGATCCTCCGGTTGTCTCTCACCGGAATCCGTCATGCGCCGTGGTGCCTCCCTGCTCGAACTGTTGGTCGCGCTCCTCCTCCTTGAGATCGTTGGCCTCGGCGCCCTCAGTGCGGCGCTCACGGCCGATCGCATCGGTCGTCGCCTCGGCCTGGCGACACAGACGGACGCCGAGCGATGGACCCGGCTCCGCGCCCGCGAAGTCGACCCCGCCTGCGACGATTCGTTGCCGCCGCGGCTCGGCTCGGTGGATTGGCCTGCGGCGACCGATCGGCCGGCGGCCACGGTCCTCATCCGGTGCGGCCAGTGACGCGCCGGGGCGTGACGCTGATCGAGCTGCTGCTGGTGCTCTGCCTGCTTGGGATCGTCGGGGTGACGGTGACCGCGATGGTGCTCGGGGCCAGTCGGGTCGCGGCGCGGGCCACGGCCCATCTGGCCGCCGAGCGAACCGCGGTCGTGTCTGCGAGTTTCCTTCGCCATACACTCGCCGATGGGGTCTGGCGCGACGTGACCGTCGCGGTGGATTCGATCGGCCTCGGGCGGCCGGTGGGGGAGGCCGCACTTTGCGCCGCGAGCGGGGCGCAGCTTTGGCTGCGGCGAAGCAGCTGGTCGGGGGATCGGGCGCCCGATCCAACTCGCGACCAGCTCCGTAGCTGGCCCGACAGTGGGACCGCGGCAGTCGACGAAGCCATCATGGGCGTGACCGGTGACCTCTGCCCCGACGGCGCCCCAGCGTGGCGGCTCCTGCGGGGTACGGGCGCCGCGGTGGGGTGGTGGGTGCGAGTCGTCGAGCCGACCACCGTGCGCCGATATCGGGTGGGGAGTAGCGAGTGGCTTGGGCTCAGCGATGGCGGCGCCCCGGTCCAGCCGTTCGCCGGCCCATTGGTCGCGGGTGCGTCGCGCTTTGCGCGGATCGGCGGCGCGCTGCAGGTCGATCTCGTCACGGTGGCCGGGTCGAGCGGCCTCAGTCTCCCCTTGGGGTCGAGGCCATGAGCGGAGGGGAGAGGCGTCGCGGCGCGGCGCTGTTGCTCGCGCTCATGGTGGTGATCCTGCTCGGCGGGCTGGCCGCGCTGACGCTGAGCGCCGCGTTGAGTCGGGTCCGCCTGGTCGCGGCCGCGCGCGACGCGGTGGAGGGACACGCGGTCGCTCGCCACGCGCTGGCGGAGGCGCGCGTCAACGGGGATGCCGCACTGCGCGGGCTCGCCGACGGCGACTCGATGGTGCTGGCCGCGGCCACCCCGCTCCCGGCGTGGCAGGTGCGCGTCGCCGCATACCGTCTCGGCGGCATGCTGCAGCTGCGCGCGATGGCCTTTCGGAACCGGCTCGACGGCACTCCGGCGGCGGCCCACCGCGCCACTCTCCTCCTTCGGTGGATCGGTGCCGATACTCTGCGAGTGATCAGTCCGTAGCACGTCGGATCGGGGTGTGGCACAGGGAGTGCTACCGATATCCGGGGTCAGGCGGGGTTTCGGCCCCACTTCGGGCAGGTCTGTCAGGGCGTAAGTGGTATGTGGGCAACGGGTTGCTCTACCGGACCTCACTTGACTTCTCGGGGTCCCTGGCAGTACCGTACACCAACCCTCCACCGCACAATCCGGGCTCCTATGGCGCTCTTCCCGCGCGCACGATCCACGGTCGGTCTCGACATTGGCAGCGGCTATATCAAAGCCGTCGTGATCAATCACGGTTCGGGGCAACCCGTCCTTGAGAAGGTTGCGATGGCCCGCGTGCCGGATGACGCGATCGTCGAAGGTGAAGTGATGGACCCCTCGCTGGTCGCCGACACGGTGCGCAGTCTGCTCGACCGCGCCCAGATCAAGACCCGTGAAGTGGCGGTGGCGGTGGGCGGCCGCGACGTCATCATCAAGAAGATCCTCATGGATCGGATGCGTGATGCGGAAGCCCGCGAAGTCATGCCGTGGGAAGCCGACCAGCACGTCCCCTTCGACAAGGAAAACGTCGAGCTCGACTTCCAGATCCTCGATCCCGACGCCGACGGCCTGCAGATGCAGGTGTTGCTGGTGGCGGCGAAGCGGGAGCTGGTCGAGTCGAAGCTGGTGCTCCTCGCCGAGATCGGCCTGGAAGCCAGCGTGATCGATGTCGAAGCCTTCGCCCTGCACAACGCCTTCGAGCGCAGCTACCCCGAAGCGATGCGCGGCGTGGTGGCGCTGGCGAATGTCGGCCACGAGACCACGACCATCAATCTGCTCGAGGACGGCGTGCCGGTCCTCACCCGCGACTTGCCGGTGGGCGTTCGTCGCCTCCGCGAGGATCTGCAGCGTGAGCGCGGCCTCGCCGCCGACGCCGCCGATCGCGTGGTGCGTGGTGCCGATCTCGATCCCGCGTTGGCGCCGCACGTCGCCAACCGCGGCGAGGAGCTGGCGCTCGGCATCGAGCGCGCGGCGGCCTTCCTGCAGACGTCCTCGCGGCCGGTCGCCGCGCTGTCGCGACTCTATCTCACCGGCGGCGGTTCGCGCGTTCCCGGCCTCGCCGGGGTTCTCGCCGATCGCCTGCGCATTCCCGTGACCCAGGCGCACCCGCTCGAGCGGCTCTCCGCGGCGCCCGGCGCCTTCGGCGATCTGAATGTCGACGAGGTCGCACCCTTGCTGATGCTCCCCGTCGGGCTCGCCCTGCGGACCGCGGACTGAGGAGGCCGGCACCATGATCACTATCAATCTCAAGCCCGGAGTCCGGCGCCAGGTCCAGAAGGGACCGGCGTTCGGTGGGTTGCAGGAACGCCTGAAGGGACTGAGCACCGGCATCAAGGAGCCGTGGCTCGCCTTCGCCGTCGGCAGCTGGGTGGTGGTGCTGCTCGGCCTCGGTGGCTTCTTCCTCGCGACGGGCAGCAAGCTCAGCGCACTGGAGCCGAAGCTCGAGGCTGCGCGCACCGAACAGAGCCGCTATCAGGGCTTCCTCACCGAGAAGCGCCACGCGGAACGCCAGCGGGACTCGGTGCTCGCCCAGATCGGCACCATCGCCGCCGTCGATCGCGACCGCTACCTCTGGCCGCACATTCTCGACGAAGTCGCCAACGCCGTGCCCGATTACACCTGGCTGGTCGAGGTGTCGCAGGTCGGCACCGGGACGCCGGGGACCACGGCCGACAGCAGTGGCGTGGTGGCACCGCCGCCGGTGGTGCGGATCGTCGGGATGACGAACGACCTCCAGCACTACACCGCCTTCTTGCGGCAACTCGAAGCCTCGCCGTGGCTCGCCGACGTGATGCCGATCGATGCGAAGACCGTGGTGATCCAGAACCGCGCGCTGACCCGCTTCACGTTGCAGGCGTCGTATTCGCGGGCCGACAGCACGCACATCCGCACGGTGCCGATCCTCGAATCGGTGGTGAGGTAATCGATGGCCGACACACCGAAGACCACCCCCATCCTGCTGGGCCTGATCGCCCTCGTGGTCGGCTATGCCGGCTGGAGTGGCGACGGACTCAATCTTCTCGGGATCGAGGGATTGCGGGCCCGGAGCGCACATGCAGCGGCGCTGCAGGACACGCTGACGGGGCTTGAGGCGCAGATCGACACCGCCAAGCGCGACCTCGCCAAGGAGTCCGTCGAGGACGTGAAGAAGCGGGCAGCCGCCTTCAGTTCCTCGCTGCAGATTCTCCGCGCCCTGGTGCCGGAGCAGCGCGAAGTGGCGAACCTGCTCGACGACATCCAGATCCGCGCCAAGGTGCGCGGCGTCAACGTCGCCGACTTCACCGTGCTGCCGACCTCGGAAGGCCCGGCGCCGTTCGACACCTATGCCTATCAGATGGCCGTGATCGGCCGCTACCACCAGGTCGGCTCCTTCCTCACCGACGTCGCCTCGCTGCGGCGGATCATGGTGTCGAGCGACGTGAAGCTGGCGGCCGCGGACATGGCCCGGGCCAAGGCACTCGGCGACACCACGGCGATGATCGAGGCACGCTTCACCATCCGGACCTATGTGAAGGCCAAGGTCGACAGCACCGCCACGGAGGCGCCCGATGCGCAATAAGCCCCTCCTGCTCCTGCTGATGCTGGTGGCCGCGTGTGGCGGTGGCAAGAACCCCACCGAGATCGCCGACTCGACCAATGCCGCCCAGCAGGCCGCCGCCGCCGAGGAGGCCTCGGGCGCGACCGCCAAGCAGGCCGCAGCGGCGAAGCCGGTCGTGAAGGCCGAGCCGATCGTCCTCGACACGGCGGGTCTCGCCGGCGATCACCCGCTGCTCCGCGAGTCGTTCGGCTACGACGTCGCGTCGCGCGATCCGTTCCGCACCGTGATCAGCACCGAAGCGCGCGGCCCGGAACTCCCGGACCTCCGTCTCGTCGGCATCATGTACGACGAACGGTCGCCGGCCAACAGCGTCGCGACGTTCCGCGACATCGGCAGTTCCCTGCGGTACAACGTCCGCCCTGGCGACCGCATCGGCCGCCTCCTCGTCGCCTCCGTCCAGGCCAAGGACGTGGTACTTCGGATGAACGATTTCGGCACCGTCCGAGAACAGACCTACTCGCTCCGCAAGACGGAGGACGCTCCATGATGACCCGCTCCCTTTCCTGGCTGCTGCTGCCGGCCCTCGTGGCCGCCGCTCCGGCGTCGCTCCGTCCCCTTCCCGATGCGGCCGTCACGGCGCTGGCGCTCTCGAGCGGTGGAGGGACGGCCCGTCTCGCGATCACCGTCTCCGGCACCGTCACGGTGAAGGAGTCGACCCTGCCGGACCCGGCCCGCCTGGTGCTCGACATCCAGGGTGCCAAGGTCAGCGACCTCGGTCGCTACGACGGCCTCAAGCGCGGCCGCGTCGTCGATGTCCGGGTGAATCAGTACGCCACGGACATTGTCCGCATCGTGCTCGAACTCGATCGCTTGCCGAGCTACTCGGTGAACCGCGAGACGCCGGGCGTGGTGACGGTTACCTTCGCCGACGAGCCGTTTGCGACGTGGAATGCCGGCCTGGGCGGCGCCAAGAGCGCGACCGTCGTGTCCGAGGCGCTTGCCGATGCGGCCGCCCCGGTGGCGGCGACGCGGGCCCCGACGCGCGAGCGTCCCGCTGCCGCCTCGTATTCGCAGAGCGGCGACCGTTACGCCAGTGGCCTGACGATCTCGCCGCAGGCCGGGCAGCAGGGTCAGGACATGCGCCCGATCTCGGTCACCTATGACAAGACGCCGATCGGCGACGTGCTGAACCAGTTCGCCGTCTTCTCGGGCCGTTCGATCGTGCCGGGGAAGGGCGTCGTCGGCGACGTCACGATGTCGATCATCAATCAGCCCTGGCCGTACGCCTTCGAGGCGGTGCTGGCCCAGCAGGGCCTCTCGGCGATGGAGATGCGCGGCGGGATCATCCGCGTCGACGCGCCGGCCGAGCTCGCCAAGCTGGACGCCGTCGAGGTCCTCGACACCCGCCAGAAGCGGCTCAACTATGCCCGCGCCGGCGACGTCGTCAATTCACTCAAGGCGATGATGCTGAAGGACCGCGGCTCGGTCGTCGCCGACTCCGCCAGCAACTCGCTGATCATCACCGACACGCGCACGCGGATGCCGGGGATCCTCGAATTCGTCGACCAGCTCGACATCCGGACGCCGCTCGTGGCGATCCAGGCCAAGCTGATCTACGTCGATCGCACCGACCTGCAGCAGCTCGGCCTGAAGTACGACATCGGCACCGCCGATCAGTTCTTCAACAAGCTGGTGTCCCGTCCCGATCCGCTCACCGGGCAGCCGTACAACCCGAACGTGAACGTCGTGAACCTCGGCGGCAGCGCGGTCTCCGCGATCTCGAACGCCGACGCACTCATCTCGGGGTCCGCGCTCGACCTGGTCTTCTCGACCGCAATCGGCGGCTTCTCGGTCACGTCGTTCCTCTCCGCCCTCGAGCGGGTTGAACTGACGGACGTCGAGGCCTCGCCGTTGGTCCACACGCTCGACAACAACGAAGCGACGATCTGGTCCGGTGAAGAAACGCCGGTCCGCGTCATCGACGCCTCGTCGTTCGGCCAGGTCAACCAGGCGCCGCGCGCCAACGTGACCTTCAAGGAGACCGGCATCAAGCTGATCGTCCGGCCGCACGTCACCGCCAACCGGCAGATCTCGATGGAGATCAAGGCGGAGCGGTCGTCGATCCAGCCGCTCGCCGCGGCCGACCTCGGCTTCACGATTCCGAAGCAGTACGCCGAGACCCGCACGCTGGTGAACGATGGCGAGACTGCGATGCTTGGCGGCCTGACCATCACCACCGTGACGCGCAACCGGAACGGGATTCCGCTCCTCTCCGGGCTGCCCTTCATCGGCAACCTCTTCTCCTTCACGGAGAACCGCGAGAACCGCAAGGACCTGATCATCCTGGTCATGCCGCGGATCGTGGACGACGCGCAGAACATCGTCCCCTGAGCCCACGCGGCTCGCGGGACCAGGGCGCCCGGCTTCGGCCGGGCGCCTTGTCGTTTGCCCCCCTCGCCTCGGCACCACCCCCGGGTGTTAGCTTCCCTCCACTATGCCACTGACCTTCCGCACCGCCGGTGAATCGCACGGCAAGGCCCTCCTCGCGCTCGTCGAGGGCGTCCCCGCCGGATTGCCGATCACCGCCGACGCCGTCGACACGGACCTCGGCCGCCGCATGCAGGGCCACGGCCGCGGCGCCCGGATGAAGATCGAGCAGGACCGCATCGAGTGGATCTCCGGCGTGCGCGCCGGCGAGACAATCGGGTCGCCAATCGCGATGCTGATCCACAATCGCGACTGGGCCAACTGGGAAGAGGTGATGTCGGCCGAGGGGACGCCGGGCGAGTTGCGCCGTCGCCGGGTGACCCGCCCGCGCCCGGGCCACGCCGATCTCGTCGGCGTGCTCAAGTATGATCGCGTCGATGCGCGCGACATCCTCGAGCGCGCGTCCGCCCGCGAGACCGCGGCACGCGTCGCCGCCGGCGCCGTCGCGCGCCGGCTGCTCGCCGAATTCGGCATCGACATCGGCTCGCACCTCGTCTCGCTCGGCGGCATTCGCGCCACGGTGCCTGCGGTGTTGCCCACGCCGCTCAACGACGCCTCCGATGCCTCGCCGGTGCGCACGCTCGACCCGGTGGCCGGCACGGCGATGATCGCACGGATCGACCAGGCCAAGCAGGACGGCGACACGCTCGGCGGCGAGATCGAGGTGGTGGCGCAGGGTCTTCCTGTGGGCCTCGGCTCGCATGTCAGCTGGGATCGCAAGCTCGATGGGCGGCTCGCGGGCATCCTGATGTCGATCCCCGCGGTGAAGGGCGTCGAGATCGGGCTGGGGTTCGAGGCGGCGCGGCGGCCGGGATCGGCGGTCCACGATCCGATCGTGGCCACGATCCCGACACCCAACGACGCGCACGGATCGTCGATTTTGGTAGGGGCGACGCATGCGTCCCACAGCAAGGGGGGGGGGGGGGGGGGGGGGGGGGCGCCGGGCGGGCCGGATTCAGGCCCGACCCCCGCGCCGGGTTCCGCCGCGTCGGCAACAACGCCGGCGGGCTCGAGGGCGGGATGACGACCGGCGAGCCGCTGGTGGTGCGGGTTGCGATGAAGCCGATCTCGACGCTGATGTCGCCGCTCAAGACGGTGAACCTGGCGACCGGTGGTGAGGCGAACGCGGTGAGCGAGCGCTCCGACGTGACCGCGGTCCCCGCGATGGGTGTGATCGCGGAGGCGCTGGTGGCGATCGTGCTGGCCGACGCGATGATCGAAAAGTTCGGCGGCGATTCGCTCGCGGAGATGCAGCGCAACCACGCCAGCTATCTCGCCTCGGCGGGGGCGCGTTGGGCCGCATTGCGCGATGCGCCAGCGCCCGAGGAAGAGCGCTGAGCACGACGCGCTCGCTGATCCTGGTGGGCCTTCCGGGGGCGGGGAAGAGCACCGTGGGCCCGCTGGTGGCGGCCGCGCTCGAAGCGCGCTGGTGCGACCTCGACGACCTGATCGTGGCCGAGGCGGGACGCACCATTCCAGCGATCTGGGCCGAGGAAGGTGAGGCCGGCTTCCGCGCGCGGGAGCGGGCGGCGATGGCGGCGGCCCTGGCCGACGGGCCGCAGGTGATCGCTGCCGGTGGGGGGTGGATTGCCCAGCCCGGCAACCTCCTCGAAGCCGAGCCGTTCGCACTCGTACTATATATGTCGCTGGATCCGGCCGATGCTGCGCGAAGGGTGGCCGCCCAGGGGGGTCGACCGTTGCTGGAGGGACGCGATCCGGACGCGGCGTTGCGGGAGCTGCTGGTCGAGCGGGAACGCTGGTACCGACTGGCCGGCGTCGAGGTTGCCGTGGGGCGTGCGGCCCCCGCCGCCGCCGCCGAATCGATCGTGGTCGCGGCGAGGCAATACGGCGGCTGGTAAGGCGTTGAAAAGCAACGATTTGCGTTGGTGGTACTTGCCGGAAGGCAACTGGCAGGGGTATTTACGGACAAACGTTGGTCGTTAGTCGTTAGTCGTTAGTCATTAGAAACTCCACTACGGAGTGCCGCGACTGCGACGGTTCGACAACCTCTAACGACCAACGACTAACGACTCAGGACTATCATGGCCACTCGCACCACCAAACGCGCCGCCCCCAAGTCCTCCTCCGGAGGGCTGGGCAGTCGTGCGTTGGTGATTGTCGAATCGCCGACCAAGGCGAAGACGATTCGCGGCTTCCTCCCGGCCGGCTTCACGGTGGCGGCCTCGATGGGCCACGTGCGGGACCTGCCGCGGAAGGCCGCCGAGATTCCGCCGAAGTACAAGGACCAGAAGTGGGCCAAGTACGGCGTCAATGTCGACGAGGGATTCGAGCCGCTCTACATCGTGACCCCAGACAAGAAGGGAACGATCCGCGAGCTCAAGGAGCTGCTCCGCGACGCCGACGTCCTCTACCTGGCGACCGACGAAGACCGCGAGGGGGAGAGCATCTCGTGGCACCTGCTCGAGGTGCTGCAGCCGAAGGTCCCGGTGCATCGGATGGTGTTCCACGAGATCACCAAGGAGGCGATCCTCGATGCGCTCGCCCATCCGCGTGACCTCGACGAGAACCTGATCCATGCGCAGGAGACACGGCGCATCCTCGATCGGCTGGTGGGCTACACCGTCTCGCCGATTCTCTGGAACAAGGTCGGCGGCAACGGCCTCTCGGCGGGTCGCGTGCAGTCGGTGGCACTGCGGCTGATCGTCGATCGCGAGCGCGAACGGCTCGCCTTCAAGACCGGTTCGTACTGGGACCTCACGGCCACGCTGGCCCACAAGAGCGCCGAGTTCGAAGCGGGGCTGGTCTCGCTGAAAGGCAAGCGCCTCGCGACGGGCAAGGACTTCGACGAGCAGACCGGCCGCATTGCCGCGGGAAAGGACGTGCTCCTCCTCGACGAGCAGCAGGCCGGCGCGCTCGTGGCCCGGCTCAAGGATGCGCCGTGGCGCGTCGAGTCGGTCGAGGAGACGCCGCGCACGCTGCGCCCCTATGCGCCGTTCACGACGTCGACGCTGCAGCAGGAAGCCAACCGCAAGCTGCGCTTCGGCGCGCGGCGGACGATGCAGGTGGCGCAGAAGCTGTACGAGAACGGCTACATCACCTACATGCGAACCGACTCGACGGCACTGTCGGAGCAGGCGATCCAGGCCGCGCGCGCCAACGTGACGCGCCTCTACGGCGACGAGTACCTCCCGCCCGCCCCCCGCGTCTATGCCAACAAGGTGGCCAACGCACAGGAAGCGCACGAGGCGATCCGCCCCGCCGGCTCCTCCTTCCGCACGCCGGAAGAGACGCGCTTGGGCGGCGAGGAACTCGCGCTCTACTCGCTCATCTGGAAGCGCACCGTCGCCTCGCAGATGAAGGACGCCAAGAAGACCAGCACCACCGCCGAGATCGTCGTCGGCGAGGCACGGTTCAAGGCGAGCGGGATCCGCACCGACTTCCCCGGCTTCCTCCGCGCGTATGTCGAAGGCTCCGACGATCCGGATGCGGCGCTCGAGGATCGCGACAATCCGCTGCCGCCGCTCAAGGTCGGCGACGCGCCGACCTGCACCGAGCTCGAGCCGGTCGGCCACGAGACCAAGCCGCCGGCCCGCTACACCGAAGCGTCGCTGGTGAAGGCGCTCGAGGAGAATGGCATCGGCCGTCCATCGACCTACGCCTCGATCCTCGGCACCATTCAGGAGCGCGGCTACGTCGTGGCCCAGGGGCAGGCACTGGTGCCGACCTTCACCGGCTTTGCGGTGAGCGACTTCCTCGTCCGCCACTTCTCGGAGCTGGTCGACCTGGCCTTTACCCGCAAGATGGAAGGGCGGCTCGACGACATCGCCGGTGGCGACGAATCGTGGCGCGAATACCTCGGCCAGTTCTACTCGGGGCCGAAGGGTCTCGCGGCGCAGGTCGAGGAGAAGGCCAAGCTGCCGTCGAACGAGGGCCGCACCATTGCACTGGAGGGCGTGGAGGGCGTGGTCCGCATCGGCCGCTTCGGCGCCTATATCGAGCGCGAGCTCGACGGACAGATGGTCAAGGCCAACCTTCCCGCCGACGCCACGCCCGCCGACCTCGACCCGGAACGGATCGAGCAGTTGCTGCGGCAGCGCGCTGAAGGACCCGCGTCGCTCGGTTCGCATCCCGACAACGGCGAGTCGATCTATCTGCTCGACGGGCAATACGGGCCGTATGTGCAGCTCGGCCAGCAGGTCGAAGGGAGCAAGGAGAAGCCGAAGCGCGCGTCGCTGCCGAAGGGCGTGACGCCCCCGCAGGTGACGCTGGAGATGGCGGTCGGCTTGCTCGCGCTGCCGCGCCTGCTCGGCAACCACCCGGTCAGTGGCCGCCCGGTGAAGGCCGGGCTCGGCCGCTTCGGTCCCTATATCCTGCACGACCTCGGCAAGGGCGAGGCAGAGTTCCGCTCGCTCAAGGCCGGCGACGATGTGCTCACCGTGCAGCTCGACCGCGCCGTGGCGCTGCTCGCCGAGCCGAAGCTGGGCCGTGGTGGCCGGGCAGCGGCGACGCCGATTCGCGAGATCGGCGCGCACCCGACCGACGGCAAGCCGGTGCAGCTCTTCGAAGGGAAGTACGGTCCTTACGTCAAGCACGGCGACTTGAACGCCTCGGTGCCGAAGGGCGTCGACCCGATGACGTTCGCGCTCGACGCGGCGGTGGAGCTGATCGCCGAGAAGGGGAAGGCACCGAAGAGCCTCAAGGCGAAGGGCCGCACCGGCGCCAAGAAAGCGGCACCCCGCAAGAAGGCTGCGAAGAAGTCCGCGAAGAAGAGCGCGAAGAAAAGCGCCAAGAAGTCGGCATGAAGGCGACCATCATCGGTGGCGGGCTCGCGGGCTGCGAAGCGGCCCTCGCGCTGGCGGCGCGTGACGTGGACGTCACCCTGGTCGAGATGCGGCCGGTGGTGAAGACCGCCGCGCACCAGACCGACCGGCTCGGCGAGCTGGTCTGCAGCAACTCCTTCAAGTCGATCGAGCTGCAGAACGCGCACGGCCTGCTCAAGCAGGAGCTGCGCGACCTGGGCTCGCAGCTGTTGCCATGCGCCGACGAGGCGCGCGTCCCCGGTGGCGCCGCACTCGCGGTCGACCGCGAGGTCTTCTCGCAGCTGGTCGACGCGCGCGTCAAGGCCGCGAGTCGGATCACCGTGGTCCGCGAGGAAGCAACGGCGCTCCCCGAGGTCGGCATCGTGGCGACTGGTCCGCTGACGAGTGATGCCTTGGCGACGGCGATCAGCACGCGCCTCGGCACCGGCGCGCTGGCGTTCTTCGACGCGATCGCGCCGATCGTCTCGCACGACTCCCTCGACCACAGCCAGCTCTACGCGCTCAGTCGCTGGGGGAAGGGCGACGGCGATGACTACCTCAACGCGCCGATGGACAAGGCGATGTACGAGGCGTTCATCGACGCACTGGTGGCGGGCGACCAGTTCCAGGGCCACGCCTTCGACGAGGTGCCGTACTTCGAGGGGTGCCTGCCGGTCGAGGAGATGGCGAAGCGCGGCCGCGAGACGCTGCGCTTCGGGCCGATGAAGCCGATTGGCCTGCATGACCCGCGCACCAATCGCGAGCCGTATGCGGTGGTGCAGTTCCGGCGCGAGGACAAGGCGGGGCAGATGTGGAACCTCGTCGGCTTCCAGACGCGGCTCCGGATTCCTGAGCAGCAGAAGGTCTTCCGCAGCATTCCGGGGATGGCCGAGGCGGAGTTCCTCCGCTACGGCTCGATCCACCGGAACAGCTACCTGAATGCGCCGGCCGCGCTTGGGCCTGCGCTGCAGGTGAAGGATGGCGCGGCGCTCTTCTTCGCGGGGCAGCTGACCGGCGTCGAGGGATACACCGAGTCGCTGGCCACCGGGATCCTGTGCGGGATCAATCTGGCGCGCGTGCTGCATGGCGAGGCGCCGAGCGTGCCGCCGCCGAGCACGATGCTGGGTGGATTGTTGCGCTACCTGCAAGAGGCGGAGCCGGCGCACTTCCAGCCGATGAACGCCAACTTCGGGCTGCTCGATCCGATCGAGGGGCGCGCGACGAAGGTGGAGCGGAAGGCGCGGGCGGTGGAGCGGGCGCGGCAGGATTTTGCGGCATGGCGGTCCACCCTGTGAGAGTGCCCCTGGTGCGCGAGTTCCTCGAGCACCTGGAGAAGGCGCGTGACCAGTCGCCCAACACCCTTGTCGCATATGGCCGCGACCTCGACGCCTTCACCGAATTCCTGGCACGTCGTGCGGCGGGCGCCGCGTGGAGTTTCGAGAAGGTCGATCGCCTTGCGCTCCGCGGCTTCCTCGGCGAACTCGAACGGCGCGGCCTGGCCCGCCGCTCCGCGGCCCGCACGCTCTCGGCCATCCGCTCCTTCTACAAGTGGCTCCACGTCCATCACGACGTCGACATCCCCGCCATCCGCGCAGCGAAGTTGCCGCGCCTCGAGAAGCGGCTGCCCGGGTACCTGCTGCAGGAGCAGATCACCCGGCTCTTCGCGTACGCCGAGGAGCAGGCGGCGTCGGGCGAGCTCGATGACGTGCGCGACCTCGCGATGCTCGAGCTCTTCTATTCGTCGGGGCTGCGGCTCTCGGAGTTGCGTGGGTTGGACCTGGATCGGCTCGACTTGCTCAGCGATCAGGTCAAGGTCGTCGGCAAGGGGCGGAAGGAGCGGATCGTCCCGCTGGGCGCGCGCGCGTCACGGGCGCTGCGGCAATACCTGAACGTGCGGGAGACGGTGATCCGCCTCCCGGGTGCCGACAAACCGGCGGTGTTCGTGGGGCGGCGCGGCAAGCGGCTCTCGCCGGTCACGATCCAACGGCGGATGCATCGCTTCTACGACGCGATCGGCGCCGACGGCATGGTGACCCACTCGATGCGGCACACCTTTGCCACACACCTGCTCGATGGCGGCGCCGACCTGCGCGCCGTGCAGGAGCTGCTTGGCCATGCCTCGCTCAGCACGACGCAGATCTACACGCATACGTCGGTGGAGCGGCTGAAGCAGGTGTATCGGGATGCGCATCCGAGAGGGAAAAGAAAGGATGATGGATGATGGATGATGGATGAGCTACCACCACGGGGGATATCCATCGACCGCCGTGGATGGTCCATCATCCATCATCCATCATCCATCATCCTTCTACCTAAACCGCCACCCCTCCACCCGATTCACCCCCGTCCCACTCGCCAGCGAATCCGTCACGATCCGCCCCGCTCCACGCAGTCGCTCCGGCGCGCTCGGTCCGGTCGGGAAGCTGCTCGGACGCAGCAGCAGCCAACCGGCCGGTGTCGTGGCATCGGGCCACTGCTTGATCTCGGGGACGGAGAGCGCCTCGCCATTGATTCGCGCGTAGTAGCGGAGCGGGAGTGCGGTGAAGCCGTCGAAGACGTAGACGGGCTGCCTTGGGCCGCGCGTCAGCAGCGTCTCCGTGAGCGTGCGCCAAGGGAGCCGCCAGGTCGCCGGGGTGAGGGCACCCCATGCCGAGAGTATGCCAGCGGGACCACTGATCCGATCAGGTAGCGTGGGTCCCAGAGGCCGACCCCGAAGACCCAGCCGCCGGCGAGGAGCGCGAGCGGCGGGGCAATCACGAGCAGCGCGAGGTCGCGTTGGCCAGGCGTGCGCAGCGCGTTGGCCAGCAGCAGCCAGCCGAACAGCGCGGCGATCGCCATCGCGATGAGAGGCGTGCGGTCGGCGAGCAGGGTGCCGGGGAAGAAGAGCGCATCGTGCAGCGTCGGGTGGTGGCTCCAGGCCAACTGGATGCCGACGGAGCTGCGAGACTTGGCGGCGAGGGCGACGGCCCACGGGATCGCGGCGAGCACGGTCGCCCCGGCCACGACGAGGCTGTCGCGCCAGCGACCCCGACGGGCGAGGATCAGCACCACCGCGAGGACACTGGGCCAGGCGAAGTAGTGCGTCCAGGTCGCGGCGATGGCGGCGGCGAGGAGGATGGCACGATCGGCCGGTCGATGCCCCTCGGGGGTCGTCAGGCGACGCGCGGCCCCGATGGCGAGCGCCAGCAGTGTCGCCAACAGAATGGTACCTCGCAGCTCGGCGCCGGCTTCGAAGACGATCGGGGAGACCGCCACCGCGAGCGCGGTGAGGGCGCGGCCCCTCGGCGAGAGTGAGGCCGCGGCCCACCAGCTGGCAAGGATCGCGGCGACGTAGAGACCAAGAGGGAGCAGCCGGAGGGCGGCGGGGGTCGGCTCGACCACTTTGAGCCATCCCCAGAGGGTCAGATAGAAGAGCGGGGGGTGGACCCGGTCGGCCACGGCCGACGCCCAGAGCTGGGGGAGGTCGCCCAAAGCCGTGAATACCGAGTAAAGTTCGTCATACCAGAGGTCGTATCGGAGCAGGGTCGTCGCGCGGAGCGCGATGGCGCCGACGATCAGCACCACCACGAGGACGGGCCACAGACGATGCTGACGACTTTTCACGGTACCACAATCCTAGCCGTCAGGAAGGATGGCCGCTTGGCCCTGGGCGGCGACGGACAGGTCTCGATCGGCGACACGATCATGAAGGGGCACGCCGTGAAGGTCCGCGCGCTCAAGGGCGGGCGGATCCTCGCCGGCTTCGCGGGCTCGGTGGCCGACGCCCTGACGCTCTTCGAGCGCTTCGAGGAGAAGTTCGATCGCTACCCCGGCAACCTGACCCGCGCGGCGACGGAGCTGGCCAAGGATTGGCGCAGCGATCGCTACCTGCGCCGGCTCGAGGCGTTGTTGGTCGTCGCCGACCTCGACCACGTCTTCCTGCTCAGCGGCACCGGCGAACTGATCGAGCCCGACGACGGCATCCTCGCCGTCGGCTCCGGCGGCACTTATGCGCTCGCCGCCGCCCGCGCCCTCCTCCCCGACGAGCGCCTCTCGGCGCGCCAGATCGTGGAGCGAAGCCTGGGGATTGCGGCGGAGATTTGCGTGTACACGAATACCAGTCTGACGATTCTGGAGTTGCCGCAGTAGAAGCGATGATCGATGGTCGATGATCGATAGGTCGCGGGAGCAGGGCAGGTGATGAATTGTATGAAAGCACTCGATCATCGATCATCGATGATCGATCATCGTCCCAAAGGATTGGATTCATGACTGCACCGGACACCCCCACCGATCTCCCCCCGCCGCTGCCCTGGCTGGAGGAACTGCCGCCGCGCCAGATCGTGGCGGAGCTCGACCGTTACATCGTCGGGCAGGGGGCGGCGAAGAAGGCGATTGCGATCGCGATCCGGAACCGCTGGCGACGGGGGCAGGCGCCCGAGGGAATCCGCGACGAGATCACGCCGAGCAACATCATCCTGATCGGCCCGACGGGCGTTGGCAAGACGGAGATCGCGCGGCGGCTGGCGCGGTTGGCCGGCGCACCGTTCGTGAAGGTCGAGGCGACGAAGTTCACCGAGGTGGGTTACGTCGGTCGCGATGTCGAGGCGATGATCCGCGACCTGGTCGACGCGGCCATTTCATTGGTGCGCGCCGAGCGCGAGGACGAGGTCTTTCCGCAGGCGGAACAGCGGGCGATCGAACGCGTGCTCGACCTGCTCTTGCCGGCGAGCGATGGCGACGCCGATGATGCGGTGCTCGCGAAGCGGCAGGCGGCGTCGCGCGAGAAGCTCAAGGCGATGCTGCTCGACGGGAAGCTTGATGACCGGGAAGTCGAGGTCGAGGTGATGCCGGCGAACTATCCCAACCCCGACGCGATGCGTGCGCCGGACGGGATGGATGCGCCGGAGTCGTCGTTTGCCGACTGGCTGATGGACATGTTGCCGAAGAAGCCGAAGCGGCGGCTGGTGAAGGTCCCCGATGCGCGGCGGATCCTCGAGGACGAGGAGCTGCGGGCGATGGTCGACATGGACGACACCGTCTCCGAGGCACTCGACCGCGTCGAGAACCACGGCATCGTCTTCATCGACGAGATCGACAAGATCGCCGGCGAGAAGGGCACCAGCGGGCCGGACGTGTCGCGGCAAGGCGTCCAGCGCGACCTCCTCCCGATTGTCGAGGGGAGCACGGTGCAGACGCGGTATGGTCACGTGCGGACCGATCACATTCTCTTCGTGGCGGCGGGTGCCTTCCACGTGACGAAGCCGAGCGACTTGATCCCCGAGTTGCAGGGGCGCTTCCCGATCCGCGTCGAGCTGGAGCCGTTGACCGAGAAGGACTTCGTCCGGATCCTCACCGAGCCGGAAAATTCGCTCACGCGGCAGTACGCCGCGCTGGTGGCGGCCGAGGGATGCGTGCTGGAGTTCTCGGACGAGGCGGTGAGCGAGCTGGCGCGGATTGCGTGGCTGGCGAACGACCGGATGGAGAACATCGGCGCGCGGCGGCTGCACACGGTGATGTCGACGCTGCTCGAGGACATCCTCTTTGATTTGCCCGACGGCGGCAAGACGACCAAGCTGCGGCTCGATGGGGCGGCGGTGCGGGAGCGGCTGGCGAGCGTGGTGCAGGATGATGATTTGAGGAAGTACATCCTGTAGGACAGTAATCCCAAGCCGTGGTTGCTGTCATCCCGAGCGCAGCGAGGGACCTTCGTGGTCGTGGACGCACAGGATCCCAGCCCATTCGCAATCACGCAGGTCCCTCAGTCGCTTCGCTCCTTCGGGATGACGGAGGTCTATGTCATCCCGAGCGCAGCGAGGGACCCGCGTGCTTTCGGCGCACAGAATCCCAGCCCATTCGCAATCACGCAGGTCCCTCAGTCGCTTCGCTCCTTCGGGATGACGGAGGTCTATGTCATCCCGAGCGCAGCGAGGGACCTGCGTGATCGTGAATGCGCTGAGCCCCAAACCCGATGCGCAAAATTCGGCTCAGTTCCTCGTTCAATCGCACCTGAGCCAGCCGAATGGCGTGTTTTCGTCAAGCATGCCGCGGCCCGCGTATGTCTATATCCTCGCCAACTGGAAGCGCGCCACCTACATCGGTGTCACCACCAATCTCCCGCGACGAATTGAATGGCACCTGTCGGGCGCCTCGGGAGGGTTCGCGTCAAAGTACCGCCTGCGCCGGCTGGTCCACGTGGAGGTGCTCCCCACCCCGATTGAGGGGATCCGCCGCGAAAAGGAGCTCAAGGCGTGGCGGCGCGAGAGGAAGCTCGCCCTAATCGAGGCGACGAACCCAGGGTGGCGGGACCTGGTGGCCGAGTGGGGTTGGCGCGGCCCCCTGGACAGCGCCTCCGGTTAGTCTTGGCCCATTCGCCGTCACGCAGGTCCCTCAGTCGCTTCGCTCCTTCGGGATGACGGATTCCACCGCCACCCGCTTCCCCCACCCCCACCCCCGGGGGTAGACTCCACTCTGCCATTCTGGCCGATTTCTCCAGATCGAGTGGACCATGTCGCCTCGTCACTTCCTCTCCTTTGCCGACATCACCCGCGCCGAGCTCCGGACCCTGCTCGACACCGCGCGGGCGATGAAGCGCGGGGAATACCACGAGAAGCCGCTCGCCGACAAGCACATCGGCCTGATCTTCGCCAAGAGCTCGACCCGCACCCGCGTCTCCTTCGAGGTCGGGACCCGCCAGCTTGGCGGACACGCGATCTTCCTTTCGGCCCGCGACATCCAGCTCGGCCGCGGCGAGCCGCTCAAGGACATGGCCCGCGTCCTCTCCCGCTTCGTCGACGGGATGATGATCCGGACCTTCGCCCACGCCGACGTCGAGGAGCTGGCCGCCTGGTCGGCCGTCCCCGTCATCAACGGCCTGACCGACCTGCTCCACCCCTGCCAGCTCCTCGCCGACCTCCTGACCATCGACGAGGCGATTGGCTCGCTCGACGGCAAGGTCGTGGCCTGGGTGGGCGACGGCTGCAACATGGCCAACTCCTGGATCGAGGCCGCCGGCCTCCTCGGCTTCGAGCTCCGGATCGCCTGCCCCGAGGGCTACGAGCCCGACAAGGCGATTTATGACGCCAACCGGACCCGCACCAAGATCATGATCACCGAGGACCCCGACGAGGCAGTCGCGGGCGCCCACGTGATCAACACCGATGTCTGGGTCTCGATGGGGCAGGAGGCCGAGATCGCCGTGCGCAAGCAGGCCTTCAAGGGCTACATCGTCGACGAGGCGCTGCTTACCCGAGCCGATCCGTCGGCGATCGTCCTCCACTGTCTTCCCGCGCATCGCGGCGAGGAGATCAGCGAGGGTGTGCTCGAAGGGCCCCAGTCACGCGTCTGGGATCAGGCCGAGAATCGACTCCACGCCCAGAAGGCCCTACTTGCGATGCTCTTCACATGACTGATCTCCTCACGCAGTACCGCGCCCTCACCGGGGGCGCGGCCTCGTGGACTGCACCGGGCCTTGGCCAGTTCGAACTGACCGGCTCCGACGCCCACGCCCTCGTCAACCGACTCACCACCGCCGACATCACCCAGCTCCCGCCGGGTCGCTTCGTGCACGCGCTGCTCCTGCGCGACGATGCCACGATCCTCGGTCGCGTGACGATCTATCGCTTCCCCGATCAGCTGATGCTGCTGGTCGATGCCGCGCAGAAGGAGGCGGCGTGGGAGTATCTCGTCGCCCGCAAGCGCGGCACCGTCCGCATGCGTGACATCTCGGACGATGTCTGCGTGATCACCGTGCGCGGCCCCGCCGCCGCGGTGCGCCTCGCGCGGCTGCTCGATCCGACGCCGACCGAGGGCGGTGACGTCGTCGGCGCGCGCCTCGCGGGCGTCGATCTCTTCGCGGCACGCGCCACGCTCGACGGCCCGGAAGGTTTCGACTTCTTCTGTCGCCAGCGTGATCGCGCCTCGCTCGAGTCCGCCCTGAAGAGCGCGGCGGTCGAACCCGTTGGCGAGGAAGCGTGGCAACTCTTTCGTGCCGAATGGGGGACCGCGCGGGTCGGGTTCGAAATCGACGCCGAGGACACGCCCGTCGAGGCGGGGTTGGAATCGCAGGTCGCCGAAGGGAAGGGCGCGCCGTTCCCGGGCGAGACCGCACTCGCCGCGCGGCGTCGCACCGGCGCCATCAAGCGGCTCGCGGGATTCAGCGTGGCCGGTGACGAGCTGCCTCCCGTCGGCGCGTCCGTGCGCGTCGGCGGTCATCTGGTGGACCGGGTGCGGTCGGTGGTGCGCTCACCGCGCGTCGGCATCATCGGGATGACCGCTCTGCCCACCTCGACCGAAGCCGCGGGCACGCCGTTGGTGATCGAGTCCGACGGCCGCAGCTGGACCGCTGACGTGGTGCGGCGTCCGTTCGTGTCGCGCAGCACGCCGCCGCTGGAACCCGAGGGGTGACCATGCGGGTGGCTGTGTTGACGATCTCCGATGCCGCGTCGCGCGGTGAGCGCGAGGACCGCTCCGGCGCGGCGATCGTCGAGTGGATCGGCGAGCATCAGGGCTCGCTCGCCGCGCGGGCACTGGTCCCCGACGAGGCCGACCGGATCTCGACGCAGCTGCTGACCTGGTCGGACGGCGGCGCGGTGGATGTGATCCTCACCACTGGCGGCACTGGCCTCGCCCCCCGCGACGTGACGCCCGAGGCGACGCGCGCCGTGCTGGATCGCGAGGCGCCGGGGATCGCCGATGCGCTGCGGCGCGCGGGGCAATCTGAAGTGCCGACGTCGATCCTCTCGCGCGGCGTGGCGGGTGCGCGCGGCGCGACGCTGATCGTCAACCTCCCCGGATCGCCGGGTGGCGTACGCGATGGTCTCGCGGCGCTGCTGCCGATTCTTCCGCATGCCGTGCGCCAGTTGCACGGCGACACCGAGCACTGACCATGGCTGCCCAGGTTGTCATCACCCTCGCCGATCTCGAGCTGGCCGTCCCGCTCGATCGCGCCCTGGAGAACGCCGGCGTCGCGAGCGCCGTCGTCGTCACCGCCGACGAGGCGCGGGCGGCCATTCGTCGCGAGCATCCCGACCTGCTGGTGATCACCGGCGCGTTGCACGAGCCGAGCATCGCGGCGCTCGCGAGCTATGCGCGCGACCACGAGACCGCCGTGCTCGTGCTCCACGAGCCCGGCGATCGCGAGCGGGGCGAACGCCTCGGCGCCACCGAAATCGTCACCAAGCCGCTGGCAAGTGACGACCTCGTGGCCACCGTCCGCCGCATGGTCGAGCGGCATGCCCTGCAGCGACGGACCGGGATCTTCGGTGACTCGCCGCCGGTGCACGAAGTGCTGGTCAAGATCGAGCAGATGGCGCCGGTGTCGAGCACCGTGCTCATCCAGGGCGAATCGGGCACCGGCAAGGAACTCGTCGCGAAGGCGATCCACGATCTCTCGCCGCGCCGCGGCCGGCCCTTCATCGCGATCAACTGCGCCGCGCTGCCGGAGACGCTGCTCGAGAGCGAACTCTTCGGCCACGAGAAGGGCGCCTTCACCGGCGCGGCGGAACGGCGCCTCGGCCGCTTCGAGCTGGCCGACACGGGGACGATCTTCCTCGACGAGATCGGCGAGATTCCGCCGAGCGTGCAGGTCAAGCTGCTGCGCGTGCTGGAGACGCGATCCTTCTTCCGGCTCGGCGGCGTGTCGCCGATCAAGGTCGACGTGCGCGTCGTCGCCGCGACGAACAGGGCGCTGAAGGACCAGGTCGCCAACGGCGCCTTCCGCGACGACCTCTACTACCGCCTCAACGTCCTCTCGATCTATCTGCCGCCGCTGCGGGAGCGGAGCGGTGACATTCCGTTGCTCGTGAAGCGCTTCGTGAAGGAGTTCACGGCGCAGCATGATCGCCCGTTTCCGGGGATCAGCAGCGAGGCGATGCTGCGGCTGGTGAACGCGCCGTGGCCCGGCAACGTGCGCCAGCTCCGCAACCTGGTCGAGTCGATGGTGGTGCTCGCGCCGGGGAACGAGATCCGCGCCAGCGACATTCCCGCCGACATCAACGACGGCGCCGTCGGGGTCCTCCCGATGCGGATGCCGGTGGTCGGCACCCGCGAGACCGGCGGGCTGGCGGTGGGTGGCGCCGAGTTCGAGTTCATCCTTCGCTCGTTGATGGAATTGCGGATGCAGGTCGAGGAGTTGCGTCGCCGTCTGGAGGATCGCCACACTCCCGTGCACGTCATCGAGGTCTCGGAGCCACATGGTGTCACAATTCCAGTCATCGGGGCGCCGACCGCCTCGGGGATCGAGGCCATTGGAGCGATTGGGCCGATCGATCCAGAGGTCGAGGAGCCGGAGCCCGAGGCGCAGGTCCTCTACCGGCCGGGGATGACGATGTCGGAGGTCGAAAAGGCGACGATTCTGGCGGTTCTTGAGGAATTCCGGGGCAATCGGCGGAAGGCGGCCCAGGTTCTGGGGATCGGTGAGCGGACGCTGTACCGCAAGCTGAAGGAGTTCGATATCGTCTAAGTCGTGACATTTCAAACCTTTGGACCACCTCACCTCTTGACACTTCTCAGGGATCTTGCCAATTTGCAGGGAGCGCTGGACCACCCTCCTCCCTTGAGCGCCATTGCACCTCGCCATTGACCCTTCGCGTTGCGTCGCTTGTCTGGCCTGCGTTCGCGCCTGCCCGACCGATGCGATTGCCCTCCCGCCCGAGGCGCGCGTGGTCGAAATCGTCGAGGAAAACTGCATCAGTTGCGGCGAGTGCATCCCCTCCTGTCCCCATCAGGCGATCTCAGCCTCAGGAGCGGTGGATCGGGCGCTGGCGATTGCCGAGGGCGGGAACGGGGCACTGATCCTCGCTCCTGAGGCGGTGGTCCATTTTCATCCAGCATCTCCCGAACAACTCGTCAACGCGTGCTACGAGGCGGGCTTCCGGTTGGTCTCCCGGGGGGTCATCGGCGACGAGCTGGTGGCGCAGCAATACCTCAAGTTGTGGGAGGATCCCGACTGGGGGACCCTCATCCGGAGCACCGACCCGGTCGCGGTCGCGGCCATTACGGCCCACTATCCCGAGCTGGTCCCCTATCTGGCCCCCGTGACCTACCCGTGCGTGGCCGAGGCGCGATTCCTGCGTCGTTTGCATGGGGATTCCCTCCCGGTGGTGTACGCCGGGGTGAGTGCCCCAGGGGGCACGGTCCCCGAGCTCGACGCCCTGCTCTCCTTTGCGGACCTCGAGCAGCTCTTTGCCTTGCGGGAAGTCCGGCCGGAAACGCTGCCCCGGACCCACTCCCGGGTGCCGCCCGAGACGCGCCGGCACATGTCGGTGGCGGGTGGGTTGCCGCTGGAGATGGTGGTGAGCGGCTCGTCGCGTGGGCGGCGGCTGCTGGCGGTCCGGGGGTTGGAGAATGTGCCGGCGCTGTCGCGGGCGGTGGGGCACGACCGGATCGACCTCGGCTTCGTGGACTTCCTCTCCCATGCCGGGGCGCTGGGTCATCCGGCGGCGGGGCCGAAGGACGAGCTGTTCCGGCGGCGGATGTTGGTCCAGCAGTACGAGCTGCCGCGGAGTCGGCAGCCGGTGGTGCCGGACCAGCCGGACGTGCAGGTGGGGGCGGCATTCGCCTTCGGGCATCGGCGGGAGCAGGCCGAGCCGGCGGCGGTGCTGACGATTCTCGAGGCGATCGGGACGGGACCGAACGGGAAGGCCTGGGATTGTCGGGCCTGCGGCTATCCCTCCTGTCATCGCTTCGCCCAGGCGGCGGCATTGGGCCGCGCCTCGCTGCGGCAGTGCGTGCCGTGGCTGTCGAAGCGGGCCGAGGATGCGTCGCGCGATGCGAGCACGGACGCCCTGACGGGACTGGCGAGCTATCGCTCGCTGCAGCAGCGGTTGTCGCACGAGATGGAGCGGAGCAAGCGGAGTGGCGATTCCTTCGCGGTGCTCTTCATCGATCTCGATCGACTCAAGGAGTTGAACGATCGGTACGGCCATGAACGTGGCAACACGGTGCTGCGTAGTGTGGCTGACGAGATCCGGAAGACGATCCGGGCGACCGACCTGGCGGCGCGGTACGGCGGCGACGAGTTCGTGGTGCTGCTGACGCGAACGGACCGGGCGGGTGCGCTGCGAGTCGCCGATGCGTTGCGGGACCGGATCGAGCAGTCGGGTCGGCGGTTGGGCTTCCTCGCCGGGCAGATCACCGCCAGCGTGGGTGTCGCCGAATACGATCCGTCGCAACCGAACGAAGGACCGCTGTTGGAGCAGGCTGATCGCGCGCTGTACCTGGCCAAGTCGGCCGGCCGGAATACCGTCGCCTAGGACTGGCACGACCGTTACCCACGAGGCATGCCCGTGACCGCTTCACCCTCGCAGTTCTTCGACGCTTCGGCCTCCCGTCCCGGTGGCTCGCCGATCGATCCGGCGACCGACCCCTGGGGCGTGCGGCGGGCCGAGAATCTCCTGACGTCGCTCGAGGGCGTCCTCTCGGCGCGCGTCGTGACGACGCCGCTGGGCGAGGTCAGCGAGATCCACATTCTGGCGCAGGCCGGGCAGGCGCCGAAGCAGGTGGTGCGCAACGTCGAGTCGGCGTTGCTGGCACATCTCGGGCTTCGGGTCGACCACCGGAAGATCTCGGTGGCGCAGACGGCCGATGTCCGCCCGATCGACGCGTCGCAGCCGGCGGCTGCGCCGATGGCGGCGCAGGACGGGCTGGTCAAGCGGATGGTGCTCTTCGACGACCTGGTGATGGCGTCGGCGGCGGGGAAGCGGAAGGTGGCGGCGACGGTGACGCTCTCCTGCGATGGCCGGCTGGAGTCGGCCACCGAGGAAGGGCCGGACACCGCGCGGAACAAGGTGGAGACGGCGGCGCGTGCCGCGGTGGCGGTGCTGGAGCGGCTGGCGGACAAGTATTCGCTGGCGCTCGAGGGGGCGCAGATCCAGGACGCCTTCGGCCGGACCTATGTGATGGTGGGCGTGCACACGGTGGGCGGACGCGAGGCGAAGCTGCTCGTGGGGACCGCCGAAGTGATCGAGAGTGCCGAGCACGCGGCGGTGTATGCAGTCCTTGATGCGACGAACCGGTGGTTCGCGCAGCGTCGGGGGCGGTAGGGGTTCGAGCCACTCGAAGCGAGTGACCAGTGATCTGTAACCAGTAACCGGTGCACCAGGACGCACCAGAAGGAGGTGCGAGGGAGTTCCACCGTCTGGCTAAGAGCGAAGCCGAGCGGCTAACAAAGCGAAGCGTCTGGTGGACCATAGCGGGGTCTGCCACCTCCAGTAGTAACTGATTGACCGGAGAGGAGGTGACGCATATGCTGGAGTGGTTGGCTGCGGCCGTCGACTTCATCGCGAGTATTTTCCTCGCGGAAACCGTTAGCTGGACGTAAGCCAGATCTGGTGGAACTTCTTCCTCGTCTTATGTCGCTCAACAGGGCTGTGCGCGCTTATGTCGCCGCAATGGCGATCGCAGCGGGAGTGGTGCTGGCAATTGCCAGTCGCCTCCCGGCTGTAAGCGTTGATGCATGGACCTTGTTCAGCCTCTTCTTCGTCGGCTGCATCCTCGAGGTATCCCGAACACACAACAAGTCGGGAGGAATGTCCGGCTCTTTGGTGTTCGTATTCCACCTGGCCGGTGGCCTCGTGGTGGGTGGATTCTGGGGTGCAGCAACGGCTGGTGTGGTCAAAGCGATCGCCGAGCTCTATGACCGGACCGCTGGCGTTAAGGCTGTATTCAATGTTGCTGAGCGGGTTGTTTCGGTTGGCCTGACCTTCATCGTGTACCGCACGCTTGGCGGCGAGCATCCGCCATCATTTATCGAAGCAGGAACCGGGGCATCCGTTCCGTTCGAGCATGTTCTGTTTCAGGTCAGCGTGTTTTTGGTCTCGGCTGTCGTCTACTTCGTGGCGAATTCTGCTGCCGTCAACACTGCCGTTGCCCTCGCGAGCGGCCGTTCGGTCTTCTCCACCTGGCGTGCGAACACTGTATGGGTGCTCGGGTACGATATCGCTGCCAGTTCCTTGGCACTCGGTGTCGCCTGGCTCTTCGTGCGATCGATCCATGGGAACGGCTTGCAAAAGTTCGTGTTCCTCGGAATCGTACTCCCGTTCCTCCTGATCCGTCACGTTTACAAGAAGCTGAACACTGTCCAAGACCTGTACAATGAACTGGATTCAGCATACGAGCAGCTTGAGCTGAACGTTCGCGAACAACTCGCGATGATGGTGAAGGCAATCGAAGCTCGAGATCCGTATACGTCTGGCCACTCACGGCGCGTCTGCGGTCTCTCGCGCGCAATCGCGGTTGATCTCGGGCTCGACGCCGAGCACGTCGAATTGATTGAGAACGCCGCACTGCTTCACGATGTCGGAAAGATTCACGCCGAGTTTGCCCCGCTGCTCCAAAAAGAGGGGAAGCTGACGGATGAAGAATGGGAGATAATGAAGACACACTCGGCCAGGAGTGCCGAGTTGGTCTCGCTGTTCTCTCGCTTCCAGGGCTACGTCGTTTCTTGTGTCCGTCATCACCACGAGCGTTGGGATGGTCGCGGCTATCCGGATGGTATTGCGGGCATGGACATCCCACTCGGCGCGCGGATCATCACGATCGCTGACACAATCGATGCGATGACGACGAATCGTCCCTACCGTGGGGCGCTCTCGCTCGAAGCCGTAGTGTCCGAACTCAACAAGTGCCGCGGTGGTCAATTCGACACAGATTTGGTCAACCTCACCGTTAACTCGGTTACCGTTCGTCGATTGATTAGCGACCCGTCCTCGGTGCCTGAATACCTGCCTTCCCCGAAGATCCGCAATCGCTCGGGCGCGCCGCTTCGGCGGGCTTCGCTCCCTGAGGGCACGACAGGAGGGAGGTAGAAGGGCTCGTAGCACGAGGTATCACCTCAGGGTGCCCAGTCTCCGCATGACCGTAGTCACTGTCTTGGGCAAGCGTTCCAACTGCGCCTCCACCTCAGTCCAAGTCCCGGCAGCATCCTCGCCCGCCCGATCCTCCAGCATCGCAATCGCTGCCAACACTTCCGCGCGGTCCTTCGCATGGTAGTTCCCAATCGCCTTTGCCTGCTCCCTCAGTGCTGCGAGGGTGGCCCGCTCGGTTCCATCGCGCCTCGCGAGTAGACTCTGCCACCTTGCATGGAGCCCAGCAAAATCGTTTAGTAGCAGTCGCCCGTTCTTTCCACTCGCACCATTGGTCGCAGCGGCAAACGCACCTCGCGAATTACCGGCGAGTGCCAGAATATCAGCCTTAACCAGATGCCACGCTTGTGTTGCCCAAGCCGGCCTCCGCTTGGCGAACCGATGGTCGAGCTCGCGGACAGCAACACATGCCTCGGTGAAGCGATCGTCGAGTGCCAGCGCGAGTGCCTTCTCATAGGCAGCACTGATGGCGATGATGCCCCAATCATCTGCGCGCAGGCACCCCAAGGCAATGTTCGCCCAGTCCAGTTGCAGCGTCACATTGCCGAGCCTACCGTGCGCGATCGCCAATCCAGCGGCAGCGGCCGAGAGGTGGACCCGGTTGTCGATCTGCCGCGCCATTCTTGCTGCCCGCTCAAGCATTGGCACCGCAGATGAGTAATCACCATGCTCCACTCGAAGCATGCCGCCCCCAACGAACACCCTAACCGCGATAGAGCTAGCGGTTTCGGTGTTGTCAACCAATTGGATCGCCTCGTCGATAAGCTCTCGGGCGAGCACGTCGTTGCGCACTTGATCCTCGCACCAGGCCCGTGCGAGAAGGAGCTGGATGCGCTGGTACTCATCGAGTGTTGAAACGCGTACCTCTGAAAGGCATCGACCGAATTCTGAAATGGCAGAAGCGTCTCTGGTCGCAGTCAGGATAAATGGCATCGCGCACAGCGCTTTCAGTTGGACGTCAACATCTGTAGTCGTGGATGCGATGTTACAAAGTGCTTCACCGGCTTCCGTTAGCTCGGCGTCCTCAAGGTGTCCCGACCACCGCCGAGCAACAATCCGCAACACCTCCCGACAGCACTCCTCCGACTCCGAGAACGCCTCGCGCGCCTCGTCGAGCAGCCGCAGCGAATCGGCCCACCGGCCGAGCTCCTGCTGCGCCTCGGCGAGGAGCAGGATCGCCGTGCGGCGCGGCTGACCGGTGAGAGCCGGCAGGCCGGTGGAGAGCGCCAGGTCGGCCTCGTGGGGTGCCCCGCGACGGATCGATTCCTTGCCCCCAGCCAGCAGGAAGGGGATCGCCTCGTGCAGTCGGTCGGCGCGGACCAGGTGCCAGGCGATCTCCAGCCCCGGGATCGCCTCGTCGCCGCCGTCGGCCAGCAACAGCCGCTCGGCCACAAGCCCGTGCAGCATCCGCCGGAGCGGTGCCGCCGTCCCCACGTAGCACTGCCCCCGGATGAACTCGTTGGCGAACTCCAGGTGACTGCCGGCGTCGCGCAGGATCCGGTGCGAGGTGAGCGAGGTCATCGCCCGCATCGTGCGCGCCACCGGGAGGTCGACCATCGTGTACATGGTGAGATCGTTGAGCCGCTGGCCGAGGATCGCCGCGAGCTCGACCACCGACCGCTCCTCGCCGTTGAGCGCAGCGAGCGTCCCCTCGACCAGCCGCTGAAAGGTCTCCTTCGGCGGTCGCTCCGCCCGCGGCGTCATGGCACTCACCGACAACGCCAGGCAGCCGTCGCCCCGCCGACGCCAATCGCCGACGAGCAGCTCCAGCACCATCGGGTTGCCCCGGCCACCTGCCAACACCGCCCGCCGGATGGCCGGACCGGGATCGCCCGCCTCGGTCAGCAGCAGCTCCAGCAACTCGGCCGACTCCGCCTCGGACAGCGGCCCCAACGCCAACGGCAACAGCGACAGCGACGCCGCGTTGTCAAAGAAGCGCCGCGTACTCGGCGTCTCCGCCTCGGGGGCACTCGACGCTGTCAGCATCACCATCAACGGCAATGCCTCCAGACGCCGCAGCATCAGGTGCAATACGGTGAGCGACGTGGCATCGGCGAGGTGGATGTCGTCGATCACGAGCACCACCGGATGATCCTCGGCCACGGCCCCCACCAGCGCCATCACCGCCTCGGTGTAGAGGATGCGCGCGCTCTCGCCGCTGGTCTCGATCGGCGCGGGCAAGGAGGGATATCGCTGCCGCACCTTGGCGGTGAGTCGCCCCAACTCCGCCAACTGCTCCGGTGGTGTGGCACTCGCGCCGGGGAGATCGAGCAGGTGGTTGACGAGTGACCCGGTGACACCGAAGGGCAACTCGCGCTCAAGCTCGTAACACTGGACCCGCGCGACGCTCGCCCCTTCGAGCGCCATCGACGTCGTCAGGCGCTCCACCAGCGTGGTCTTGCCGATGCCGCTCTCGCCGCGGACCAGCAGGTGCTGCACCTCGCCACGCTGCACCCGCTCCCAGCGATCGTAGCAGGTCCGGAACTCGGCGCCGCGGCCGATGAAGGAGCGCTCCTTCCACTGCTCGGTCGGCACCGGCGCGAGCAGCGCGATCGTGGGCCGCTGCCATCCGCCACGCCGGAGCCGCTCCGCCATCCGTTCCAGCTGGGCGGAGGGATGCGCGCCGAGCTCGTCGGCGAGCCGCGCGCGCCACCGATCAAAGGAACGGAGTGCGCCGATCCGGTCGCCCGCCATGGCGCGTGCCTCGAGCACGGCCCGCGCCGCCTCTTCCGAGAGTTCGTCGATGCGCTGCAGCCGATGGCCGAGTGCCTCCATGCGCCGCGAGTCACCGCGGCGGCGACTCTGTTCGATCCGCGACGCCATCGCAGTGTGAATCGAGGGAAGCAGGCGTGCGTGCTGGCCGTCCTTCCATTGCTGGTAGTCGACGGCGTCGGGGATGTCGAACTCCTCGAGGAAGGGACCGAGCGGCCCTTCGTCGAGTTCGTCGGGGTCGGCCAGGTCGAGCCCCTGCAGGTCGGTCACGATCCGCCCCGGCATCAGCCGCACCGTGTCCCGATCGGTGTCGAGGAGCTCCGCGCCGAGCCGGCCGCGGATCATGGAGAGCGCGGTGGCCAGGGAGTGCCGGGCCTCGTCGACGTCGGCGCCCGACCAGAGCAGGGTGGCGAGCCGGTCGCGGCGGTGGGGGATGCCGGGCTCGACCGCGAGGTAGAGCAGCAGGGCGAAGTGCTTCCGGGTCCGGAATCGGATCGGGTCGCCGTCCGGGCCATACAGGACCGGGGGGCCGAGGCAGCTGAGTCGGAACGGGGCCATCCGGCAGGGCACTCCGCGTGAGGGGACGCTCCGATGATAGTCCCACCGAATCAACCAATCGTCAAATCGAGCGAGGCGGGAAGCGGTGCCCGCATGCAGTGGGAGGGTCCCCCTTCATTTGAACCCACGCGGGAGGTTGAGGGCTTTGGCCCCCTCGCTGGCGGTCTGAATGAAGGTCCGGATCCTCTTGAGAATCCTCGGTCAAGACGGATGGCGACTTGTCAGAATCCGGGGCAGCCATCGACCATTCAGACATCCGACAAAGCCCGGGCTGGTGACCGTGGCGGGTCACGACAATGATGATATCGCCCCCGGAACTCTCAACAGCATTCTCAAACAGGCAGGACTGAAATGCACGACTCCTGATCGTAGTCGAGAAACGCCGACTGGCTATTCGGCCTATGCGCCCGACGTCCCGGGTTGCATTGCCACTGGCGCAACGCGCGAGGCGGTCGAAGCGGCGATGCGTGAGGCGATCGCCTTCCATATCGAGGGGCTGCACGAGGAGGGGCTCGAGACCCCGGTGCCGCACTCTTACGCCGTCATGGTCGAAGTCGCGGTCTGAGCGCCTTCGCGCACACGCTCACCGACTCGCCGTTCTCGCCCCAGGCCGTGCCGCCGGCTTCGGGGCCGGCCGCGGTGTCGGCGCCGGTGGCGGCGGTGGCGCATCCCACTTCGCCGACAGTGCCATCGTCCACAAATCGCTCTCGGCGCGCTCCAACGTAAAGAAGAGCCGACGCCCATCGGTCGCGAACTCGACGCGGTTCGAGATGCGATCGGGGTCGTCGAGCCGCAGCAGCAAGCGATCGCCGCTCCCGTCGCGTTGCACCTCACGGAACGACGACACCCCGACACTGTCGACGGCACGCTAGATCACGGAGCGGCCATCTCGGTGCCACTGAATGGTGGCCGGAAAGGGACGCTCCGCCGCCCCGGTTCCGCGCACCAGCGTGCGACTGGTGCCCCCGGCGGCTGGCATCACCAGGAGCGCGTTGCTGTCCTGCGGTGCCAGATACGCGATCTCCCGACCATCGGGTGACCACCTCCCGGACTGCCCTCCCGTGCGGGTCAGTTGCGTGGGCGGCCCCCATTGCCGGTCGCTGCCGCGCGTCGTCAGGAAGAGTTCATACCGATCGCCCACCCAGCGTGACACGAGCAGCGAAGCACCGTCCGGTGACCACGCCGGGTCGCGCGTGTCCACGCTGTCGAGCGTGACCGGATGACTCACGCCACCGGTTGCGGGCATGATGGAGATCTGGCGGACGCCGCGCCGGAAGACATGGTACGCCAGCTCGAGCCCATCAGGTGACCAGGTCGGCAGGAAGTCGTCGAAGGTCGTGCCGCCGAGCTTGCTTGCCTCGCCCCCCGACGCCGCCACCTGCCAGAGGTCCTGTGTGCCATCGCGATCCGAGTCGAACGCGAGGCGCTGGCCATCCGGCGAGAGGGCGATCCCCTCGATCAGCTGCGTCCCGCTCGTGACCGGCGTGGCGGCGCGCACCGAGATCGGGCCGCCGTCGATCGCGGCAGTCCAGATGTTGCTGCTCTGCCGGAAGAGGGAATAGGCGAGCGTCGCCCCGTCGCGACTCAGCGCCATGCTGTGCGCCCCGAGTCCGGTGGTGAGCCTCGCTGCGGGGGCCACCAACTGCCCCTTCGTGCTCATCTCCGCCATCCAGACATCGCGGCTGCCGTCCGCATCGGAGAGGAAGAGCAGGTGGCGCGCATCGGGCGCCCACACGGGCGAGACGGCCAGGTGATCGCGCGCGGTGATCGCGACCGGTGCACCGCTGTTCACGCGCACCGGCAGCACATAGATGGTGCTCGGCGCGCGATTGCCGAGGTTGGCGCCGAGGGTCGCGGGGGCGCGCGAGCCAAGCGTGAAGGCGGCGTTGCCGCTCACCACGGCGATCCATCGGGAATCGGGCGAGAACGCGATCGTGTGCGGATCGTCGAGCGTCGTGACCAATCGCTCGCGACCGATCGGTACGGTGCGAATCATCAGTCGATTCTCGCGGATGTAGGCGAGCGAACGCTTGTTCGGCGACCACGCCGGCGAGTGGGGTGCGCCGCGCACCGAATCGAAGGCGATCAGCACGCGCGTCGCGCCGCCGAGTGCGGGAACCCCGTAGATCGCGTCGCGACCGCCGATCGCGAGCGTCTGCCCGTCGGGGGACCAGCGTGGCGTGCGCAATGGACCGGGGAGGTCGGTGGCGACTTCGATCGGCCGACCGCCCGCCATCTGGCGGACATAGATCCGCGTGTTGCCGGCCTGCCCCGCCGCGTAGGCGATCATCGTGCCGTCGGGGGAGAGATCGGGATCGAGCTCGAGCGTGGCGTCGGCCGTGATGTGCGTCGTGCGTCCAGTGACCACATGTGGGCCTGATCCGAAGAGACGGTCGCGGAGCAACCACACAGTGGTGCCGAGCAGTGCGATGCCAATCACAACGGCAGGCCACCGACGTCGACGCGGCAACGGCAGCGCCGTCGTCGCCGGTGTCGCGTGATGCACCTCGACCGCGGCCTCGATGTGAGGTGGCAGGGCCACGGCCGTCGGCGGGGCGAGCTCCGGGGCCGCGATGGTCGGCGTGCGGTCGGTCCGCAGCCGCTCCGCGAAATCGGCCACCGACTGGTCAGGCGGTGCATCCAACTCCTGCTCCAGCAGCATCGCGTGCACCCGCGCGTGCTGCACGGCGCCCTGTCGGTCACCACTCGCCGCCAGCGACTTCATCAGGCCGATCGTCACGCGCGCCGAGAGCGGCTCGGCGGCCGCGAGCCGACGCCACCACGCCACCGCCGCGGCGTGGTCGTCGCGCGCGTCGGCGGCGGTGGCCAATCCTTCGAGCATCGCCGCGTGGCGGTGGTGCAAGGCGCTCCGCTCGGCGTCGACCCAGCGATTGAATTCATCCGCATCGTCGAGGACCACGCCATCGAGGAAGGGGCCGGTGTAGAGCGACGCGGCGTCCTCGGCACGGTTCTCCTGCAGCGCCTGCTCCAGCAGGATGGTGTCGGCGGTGATCCGCTCGGGATCTAGGAGCAGGGTCTGCTGTCCGGTGATCACGTCGTCGTCGCCGAGGTCGCGGCGGAGGGCGTAGAGCGCCTGGTTCAGCGTGCGGCGGGCGTGCTCCTCGTCGTGATCGGGCCAGAGGAGGGCGATGATCTTCTCGCGGGCCACGCCGCGCTCCCCGCCACGGGCCAGGAGGGCGAGGATCGCCAGGCGGCGTCGCTGGGCGGCGGCCCCCGTCATGACGGTGGAGTCGCGGGCCACCGAGAGGCCGCCGAGGGTACGGATGATGAGCATCAGAGGGTGGGATGGGGGAGAGGCACGCTAGAGGGTACCGGCCCGACGGAGAGTGCGCAAGTCGTGGCGGGGCAACGAGTTCCAGTCAGGTGATTCTCAGGTGACTGGGCGGTGGCGCCGGCTCCTAGCTTGGCCCTCGTCTGACCGGACCAATCCGGCGACCCCGAGGGCAGTCCCCTCGTGCACGATACCAGTTCTTCCGGAGCTTCCAATGACCTCGACCTTCCGCCGTCACGTCTTGTTGCCGACCGTCCTGTTGGGTGCGCTGCTCACCACCGCCTGTGGCGACGACAGCGTGGCCGGCCCGAGCGCCAACGACGCCGTCCTCTCGATCCACAACGGGTCGAACAACTCGGTGATGTTCATCCGGACGCGCCCCTGCGGCGCCACCGCGTGGGGGAGCGACATCCTCGGCAGCGGCATCCTGTACAAGGGGGAGACCATCAACCGCACCTTCGCGCCGGGGTGCATGGACATCCGGCTCACGCCGTCCGAGATCGGCGCTGACTACCTCTACATCACCAACGTGGTGCTCGAGGGTGGGAAGACCAAGTCGCTCAACGTGACGGCCTTTCCTGCGGAGTAACAGGTCACTCGAGGCAGTCCACCGCACCGGTCGCGCGTCCGCGGCCGGTGTGGTCGCTGCTCGGCACTACTCTGCCACGTACCGCCACGGCTGTCCCGGCCCCGCACGCCGCCACACCGTGAAGAACGGGAAGCCCTTCGCCTTGCTGCCATCGGCGGCGGGGGCGTTGGGGTAGATCATCCCGATCGTCACACCCAGGTCGCCGCTCGATGCGGCGATCACCCGATCAGGGCCCCACGATACCGGTGACGTCTTCGAGGTGTCACCGTCGCCGAGCTTGGTGCCGATCGCCTCGGCGCCGAAGGTAAACGCACTATCGGCCTGCGAGCCGAGGTTCATCGCATCGGCGCTGCCATGCTTGATGAAGGCGGGGCCGAGTCCCATCGTCTGCGCCTCGCGCGAGAAGGTCCGCTCGGCCTCGGCCAGCGACTCCTCGATGGCGCGCTGCGCGGCGGCGTCGGTGCGTGGCGCGATGTAGGCGGGGGGGATCGCGGCCATCCGCATCGTGGTGGGCATCACCGGCACGGGGGCCCGCAACCGCTTGTACACCGCGACCTGCCAGCCACGCGTCCCCTTGACCCAATAGGCGAGGTAGCGGAATGGCAGCGAAGTGCCGTCGGCATTGGCCTGCGTCATCGCACCGTAAGTGAAGCCCTGGGTGCCGTCGGCGGAAAGCCCGCCACGCATCGGGATCCAGCTGCACTTGGCGGTGGCGAAGCCGGGACTCGCCGCATAGAGGGCGAGGACGCTGTCGCGCCCCTGAAGTACGCCACGCGGACCGGCCGGAATGGTCACGTCGGGGGCGAACATCTCGGCCAGGACGGCGCCACAGCCGCGGACCTTGGCCGTCTCGGAGAAGCTGCGGTCGGCGCTGACCAGTGCCTTCACGAGCGCTTCGGGGGCGGGTTGCTGGGCGGGGAGGGACGCCGGGAGGATGAAGAGGAGGAGCGCGGCGGCGGTGGCGCGGATCGGCATCGGGGTCTCGAAGGTGTCAGGGCAAGGGCGTCCCTACGGTCGGCTGGCTGCCGTGTTTCCGGACGATACCGGTTCGGTCTTGCGTGGCGCCACGCGCTTCCCGTTCTCGTACATTCGGAGGTACTCTCCGTGACCTGCTCCGGAGCCCCCATGCCCCGCCGTCCTTCGATCCTTGCCGGCCTGACGCTCGCCACCCTGGCCACCATTCCTCGCACCGCGAGCGCGCAACGAGAGGGCGCGGACTTCGACGCCCTCGCCGTTCGCGTCACCGCCGGCGAGGCCAGCGCGCGCAAGGAGCTGATGCCGATTGCGCGGCGGATGCTGGTCGACTGGAACGGAACGCCGCGCCGCCCCGAGCCAGTGCGCGGGATGGTGACGGTATTCCTCGCGATGGCGCAACCGCTCACGCCGCTCGACCAACCCCCGCGCGAGAACGAGGTCGACTGGCGCGGCCCGGCGGTGCGCGCGTTGCGCTGGCTGGTGGCGGCCGACAGTGGCGACATTCCGAGCCTCGAGCGCTTGATGCGAATCGCGCCGTATCCCTACATCTGGCAGCCGCCGGAGAAGGAGCTGGCGCACCTGCGCGCGGCCGCCGCCCGACACGCCACGCTGCCGACGCGCCTCGGCCTTGCGTGGTTCGGCCTGGAGTTGGAGGTCGGCACGACGGCGGGTGCAGCGCGCGCACTCGCGCGGATCCCCGCGGACTCGATCTCGAGCGCGGTGCGTCAGCACCTCCTCACCCGGCTCGCCTACGCCGAGGGTGACTCGACGCGCGCACGCGACGCATATCGCACCGGGGCGCAGGCGATCGCCTCGGCGGGTGACGCTGCGTGGTTCTTCGGCGATCTCGATTGGTTCGCCAGCAGCGCGGAACGCACGCAGTGGCAAGCGTTGCCACTGCGGCCCGGGAGTCATGCGACGTGGCTCGCGGGTTTCTGGGATCGCCAGGATCTCGAGGACGGTCGCCTGCCGGGGTCGCGACTCGCCGCGCAGTTCGAACGGTGGCGGTTCGCGCTGCGCGAGTTTCGCTGGGATCTCGACGGCAGCGTCGCCGAAGGCCAGCCGGTGCCCCGGGCAGCGGCGATCGAGCTTGGATTGGGCGATTCGCCGTTTCCGAAGAGCGAGGGCACCGCGCAGATCATGTACGACAATCGCTACGCGCCCATCGATCGCGTGCTCGACGATCGTGGCCGACTCGTGATGCGTCATGGGCTGCCCACCGAGCGGATTCTCACGCCGGGGATCACCAGCATGGCGCAGGAGACGCTGGTCTGGTCGCGTGGCGATGGTCAGGTGGTCGTCTCCTTCTCTCGGCCGGCGATGAGCGGGACGGTCACGCGGCTCGGCATGCTCGCCCGCAACTATCCTGTCGGCGACTTGCTGACCATCTGTCGGCGTGATGCCCGGCTCTGCGTGTTGGCCGGGATTTCGTCGGATGGCGGACGCAACATGGCCGAGCGGATTCGCCAGGAATTCACTGCGGCCCGCGAAGTCGCCGAGCGGACGGAAGGAAACCCCGAGCTCTACCGGAAGGGGATGGCGGGGATCTTCCAGGCCTACGGCATTGCGGGGGGCGGTGTCCTGGTCGTGATGGCGTTGCCGGCCGATGCGTTGCGCAGTGGGAAGGGGAGCGCGGGGGAGCTGCTGGCGGAGTGGCGCGCGGTCATCGGTGACGCCACGACGGGGCGGATCGTCGCGACCCTCGACACGGTGCGGCGGTGGCGGGTGGATCCGTCGACCGTGAAGGGACGGTTCCTCACCGCGTACGCCGTCGTGCCTACGCCGCCTGGCGAATACACGGTGACGATGGTGGCTGGCGACGCTGCGCATCAGGTTGGTGCAGGCGGGCGCGTCGCGCCGGTGTCTGTCACTCCCCGGGACGGCCGGATCCTCCGGCTCTCCGATCCGATTCTCGGGCGCGCAGGGAGCGGGGTCACCTGGCAGCATGCGGGCGATGCCGTGTCGTTGAATCCGACGAATGCCTGGACGCGCGACGACGAGGCCCCACTCTATTACGAGCTCGATGGTCTGGTCGTCGGGCGGAGCTACGCGATCGAGGTCGAGATCTGGGAGGGGGGAGAGAAGGCGAAGGCGCCAGAGACGCGCGTCGGCTTCTCGCTCGTCGCGACGGCCGCGACCCACCGCGGGGAACAACTGGTTTCGTTCAAGCAGCTGAAGCCGGGCGACTATCGCCTGGTGCTGCGCGTGCGCGATGTGGTGGGCGGGACGGCCGTCGAGCGGAGTCGGAGTGTGGCGGTGCGGTGACGGCTAGGCGCGATCCTCGGGAACGAGCGCTGGCTCCACCTCGATTTCGTAGCACGACGGGCAGATGCCGTGACTGAACTGCGTGTCGGTGTGGGTCTGGATGTAGCCCTCCACGCTGTGCCAGTAGTTCTCGTCGTCGCGCACCTTCTTGCAGTACGAACAGACCGGCAGGATCGCCTGCAGCGTGCGCACCTCGGCGAGCGCGGCCTGGAGCTCGACGACCAATCGATCCCGCTCTTCCTCGGCCGCCTTCCGCCGGGTGATGTCGCGCGCCACGGAGTAGATCGTCTGCTTGTCGACATCCGCGATCGCATTCCAGACCAGCCACTTGTACGAGCCGTCGGCGCAGCGATAGCGGTTCTCGAAATGCACCGCGTGGCCGCCGGCGCGCACCTCGCGATTCTGCGCCAGGGTGCGCTCGCGGTCGTCGGGATGCACGAACTCGATCATCGGCCGTGACTGCAGCTCGGCGATCGAATATCCGAGGGTGCGTTCCCAGGCCGGATTGAGGTGCTGGAAGAAGCCGTCGAAGCGGGCAAAGCAGAGCATGTCGATCGACAGCTCGAAGAAGCGGTGTTCGGCGAGCTGGTCGGGGGTGGTGGGAATGTGCACGGGCGTGGTCATGGTAGAAAGGTAGTCCCCGACCGCGGAATTCCGATGACTGGAAATTGGTGACCGGGAGTTGGACGGTGAGACCGCGGGGTGGCCGGGGCACTCTCCATCGAGCCGGGCGCGTCGGCGACCGTTGGCGAGCATCTATCCGCAGGTTACACTCCGGTCCATGGCCGCCCAACGCCCCTATCATCATGGCAACCTGCGCGACGCGGTGCTCGCGGCAGCGCGTACCATGGTCTCGACGGAAGGCACGACAGGCTTGAGTCTGCGCGCGCTGGCGCGCCAGGTCGGTGTGTCCCACCCCGCCATCTACTCGCACTTTGCCGATCGCCAGGCGTTGCTGGCGGAGTTGAGCACCGAGGCCTTGCTGGCGCTTGGTCGGTCACAGCGGCATGCGCTCGCGAAGTCGACGACGTCCCTCGACGGGGTCGTGCGCCTTGGCGCAGCCTACTTCCGCTTCGGGGTGGCCGATCCGGGGCGTCTCCGACTCGCCTTCGCACCCGAGTTTGCGCAATCGGCCGGCTTTCCGGCACTTCGCGCCGCGGCCGATTCGGCCGAGGCGCCGGTGCTCGAGGCGGTCACGCGCGCGGCCAACGACGGGCTGCTGCCCCATGATGAAATTCGCCAGCGAGCACTGGCGCAGTGGGCGCTGGTGCATGGCTTCACGATCCTCGCCATCGACGGTCGGCTGACCGAGGGCCGGCTGTCGGTATCCGGCGCGGGGTTCGCATCGCTCCAGCGCGCCCTCGCCGTCTCCGTGCGCTTGCTGTACGGGACCCAGCCGTCGTAAGAAGCGCAGCGGCTGCGGCTAGGTCCGGCGGAGGCGACGGCTCAGCTTCCAGCCACCGAAGGCGAGGGTTGCCAGCAACAGCACGCCCGCCGCAACGACGAGCTTGGCGAGCAAGGCCAGGGTCCAGGTGCCGTGCAGGGAGATGGACTGACTCGCGAAGCCGGTGGTATCCACTGCGCCTGAGGCGAAGAAGCCGCCCACCAGTCGTGCGTACGCGTCCCCCTGAAACTCCCACAGGTCATTGTGCCCGGCATTGCGGAAGATCACTTGATGCCCGCGCGAGAGCTGAGGCAACAGCTCCCGCCTGGCGTACACCGCAGGCGTCGACACGTCGAGCGTGCCACCGATCAACAGTGTCTCGACGTCCGAAGCGGGTGTCGTCGCCGCATGGTCCGCCGGACGCACGATCGGCCAGCCACCGGAGGCCGTGACCGCGGTCCAGAAGACGGAGGACATGGGTGCCCCCATGATCGACCCCGGCGGATCGAATGCCTCGGGGCGTCCCCGCACGCTGTCAAAGTCCACGCTGCCCTTGGCGAACATGTCACCGAAGACCAGGTCGAACTGGGTGAGCTGATAGCCGGCGACCAGTGAGAGGGCGGCCAACCCGCTGGCGTCGCCCTGATCGGCGTCCACGAATGCGTCGAGCACCAACGGCGCACTCTCCTGGCTGAAGAGCAACTGGAACGCCGCCAGCAGCACCACGCCGCGGTGGATCGGAAACGGGCCCCATCGCGTCGGCATGTCGTGCACCACGCGCGACACGGCGGCGGGAAGATCCGGCGTGTTGGCGCGACATGCGGGGTCCTGGGTGCAGAGCCGGCCGTACTCCAGCAGCACCGTGTCCAGTTGCGCCGCTTCCCAGATGAACCGACCCGGGGGGTTGACGCCGACCATCACGGAGCGCGCCACGTGCTCGCGGTGCCGGTGCGCGTAGATCTGCGCGAGACGGGTGCCATAGCTCTCGCTGTACAGGAGGAGTCGGTCGATGCCAAGCGCCTCCCGCGCGGCATCCATGTCATCCACCACTTCATGCATCGTGTAGCCGACCAGATCCACGCCGTCGCGGCGCAGCCGGCTCGCGCATCGGTCCGTGGCAGCGCGCCGGTCGGCGATCGCCCGCGCGCTCAGCAGGTCGCCGATCGAGGTGGCGAGCGACTGCTCGAACTCGGGGCATGCCAGTCGCTCGCTGCCGTCGACGCCTCGAAATCCCACCAGGACGAAGTCATGGGTGTCGCGGCTCCACTCGGGTGGGCGCGTCCGCTGATTGGTGCCGCCCGGACCGCCGTTGAGGAAGAAGATCGGCAGGCCGGGGGTCGCCCCGCGTGCGCGAATGCGGATCACCGGAATGGCGATCAGCCGCGAGCCCGCGACGTCGCGCCGTTCGGGCACCGTCAGTGTGCCGCATTCGGCCGGGATCGAGTCGCGGTGCATGCATGGCTGCATCGTGAGGCCGCCGGGCGTCGTACCGATGACTGTTGTGGCACGAGGCGGCTCGGTGCGGCAGCCGGCGAGGGCCAGGCCGACGATGGCGACGACCAGGGCACGACCGCGGGCCGTCGGACGTGGCGCGCGCCCCTCCGGGGCGGGTGGAGTGCGGGCAAGCGACATGGCTGGTCTCGGTGTCCGGTGACAAGGTGAGCCGCCACGGCGCAGGCGTTGCGCACGGGCGTGCCAATATGACCAGTGGTAAGATACCCCGGCGCCATGGTCAGGCAAGTCGGACGCCTCACTGCGCACCCCTCATCCCCGCCCCCGTGCCTCCACCGCGCTCGTCTCGACTCGGCCATCGGGATGCACGAGCGTCATCTCGCCGAAATTGTGCACCGCCACGCAGACATGATTCGGCAACACCCGCACCTGATCACCAACCCTGGGCCGCCATTCGGTCTGCGAGAGGTCGAGCACGCCATGCTCCTCCGAGAGCCGTACCACCGGGACTTCCGGTCGGTCCAGCACGCAGGCAAAGCCGTCTGCCTCGCCGCCGCGCATTGGCTCGCGGCCCAGCGCCTTCACGCCGGCATCGACGACTGCCTGCCCAGGGACCGCCGTGCTCACCACAGTGGCCAGAATGGTTGCTGCGCACTCATCCAACCCGCAGACGCCACCCACCGCGGAGGTGCGGTCGAAATAGACCGCCGTACCCGCCCGCAGCTCGGTCAGCCCCGCGATCTCGTGCGACCGCCAGAGCAGCGGCGTCGAGCCTGCCGAGATGGTGTGCACCACCAACCCCGACGCCTCGGCACCGGCCCGCAATGCAGCCACCATCACTGAGAGCCGCACCAACTCGGCATCCACCTCCGGTCCCGCACTCCGGAGCTGGCCCGGATAGAATCCAAAGCCGGCAAAGGTGAGGCCCGGAAGCGCAGCGACGGCGCGCGCCAATTCCACCGCCGGCTCAACGCCCACCACGCCGGTGCGCCGCATCCCGGCGTCTACTTCAACCAGCACGCGCGCGAGGCCCGCCACCGTGGCAAGTGCCTCGGACAACCCACCCGCTGCAAGCTGTCGCGCGGCCACCTGAGCCGACTTGTGGGTCTTCACATGCGGCCGCCACGTCAGGCCGTGGTCCGCCGCATACGCCGCCACGCGGGCACAGTTGCGATCCACCTGCGCGAGGTCGATCACCAGGGCGGGCGTGGCCAGGCTGGAAAGGTCTGTCACGGGGGAGGCAACTCCTTGCGATTGTTGGCACGGTCACGGTCGAGCAGGCGTCGTTCCGGGTCGAGTACCAGCTGGACCACGCCCGGCAATCTGGGCAGTGTAACGGTGCCCACGCCATCACGCGCCGCGACCGTGCCCCGCCACTGGACGCTTCCCGCCGCATCGAGCCCCGCCATGGTGATCAGCGCCGAGGCGCCGGCGGCCTCCATCGGGAGGGTCGCATCGCCCTGCCGTGTCGCGCCTACCGTCACCAGATACCCCTGGGGCGCCGGGGTGATCGCCTCGAGTGCCACGTCCCACACCGCGCGCCCGCCGAACCACTCCACGATGGCCGCGGAATCGGCCGGCGCGCGCGCATGCGCAAGCAGGGCGCTCCGCAGTACCGGCGCCGTGGCCACCCCACCCGAGCCGCGATGCTTCGCGATCACCGCCCGCAACGCGGCATCAACGCCCGAGTCCCCCAATGCCGCACGCAGCGCGTGCATCATGAGACTTCCCTTCCCGTAGTAGAGCCAGGGCTCGTCGGTCAGCCGCTCGAGCGCTGGCTCTTGGGCACCGGCATCGGCACGCCCGACGAGGTAACGATCCTCGTCATAGGCGAGGATGGCATCCACACCGGCCGCGCCGTGGACCGATCGCACCACCACCTGCTCGGCATCCTTCGCCAGCGATTCCACCAGCAGGAGGCTCCCTTCGGCCTGCGGTGGCTCGACGCTGTGCCCCCACCATTGATGCGCGACCTCATGCGCCACGCGCCGCAGCAGCAGGTCAACCCCACCTGGACGCTCGTCGAGCAGGAAGCCGCGATGCTCCGGAAAGAGCACCATGCCGCGGAGCGCAAAGGCCCCGAAGCCCGACCAGCGCGGCAACTCCACGATGCGGAGCAGCGAATCGGGCATCGGGCCGAGTCGCGCCGAGAGTGTGGCAATGGAGGTGAGCGCCGCGTGGGCGATCTGATCGACGTTGACGGCGTGCTCGGCCAGGTGCCAGACCTCGACCGTCGTGCCCTGCGCCTGGGCCACATGCTTGGCGTAGCGGGCGGAGATGACGGCAGTGATCGGGGTGACCGGTTGCGGCGTCGTGTAGCGGAACCAGCGCCGGCCTGCGCTGTCCCACGCGGCGGCAAGGTCGCCGACGGCCAGCGCGACCTGATCCGGGTCGGTGCCGATGGTCACATCCATCATGAGCCAGCTCGGATCGCTCGCGAGATCATGCGTCTGATCGGCCGTGGGCCACGGGGTCGGTGTGATGGTGAGCCCCACCTGTGCTCGCTCCCTCGGATCCACGATCTCCTGCTGGGGGCGGTACCCCACGGCCGGGACGAGCTGCGGATGCAGCAGCACGGTGCCATTCCGCGTGACATCGCGCGGCGGCACGGACGCGTAGACGCCGCCGCGATCGAGTGTATGTGCGAAGTCGAGCTGCAATGAGTCACCCGGGCGCATCGCGGTTTGCGGCACGACCAACGCCACCTGATGCACCGAGTCCACGCTGACGGTGTGATTGCCCGAGAGGGTAAAGGACGCGTCGCGAATATCGCGCGGGAGGTTGAGCAGGATGGTGTCGATGGGCGCCGTGCTCTGGTTCGCCAGGGTGAGCGTGCCTCGGGTTTCGGCGCGTGCTTTGCCCGGGGTGAGGACCACGCGGAGCGTCAGTGCGGTGGCAGCGGGTTGCGCGCGCCCATGAAAATGCCGATAGCGTCGTTCATAGCCGGCGCGCGAGGCGAGCACGGCCGCGCGATCCGCGAAGCGCGTGGTGCGTGCCAGGGCGTTCGCGAGTTGCACCCCGCTGACCGTGGCGCACAGCAGCGCGACCGCACCGAACGCGAATCCCGGTCGACCGAGCGCGGCGGTGGCGCCGCGGAGTCGACGACGGAAGCTCAGATCGTGGCCATGATGACGCAGGGCCCACGCGGCCACGAGGAGCAGCATCGCGATGCTTGTCCACCACGCGGCAAAGGCCAGAAAGGATCGCGGCGAGACGCCGAAGCCATCGAAGTCCGAGTAGCCCGCGAGCGGGAAGGCGGCGAAGCGGAGCATCGGGTGGCGCACCCCCGGCAACTCGCCCGAGCCAGCCAGGGCCAGGACGATCCCGGCCATCATTGCGACCCAGCGATTGGGAATGATCACCTGCAGCGTGAAGACGCCGACCCCGAAGAGCAGGAGTGGCAGGCCGGCATGCCACGCGGTGCCAAGCAGGACCAACGGGCGCCACTCGACGTGGCCGAACGCGACCTGAATCCCGAGGCCGACACCGAGGCCGGTCACGAGGAGCACCCCCGGGAGAACCAGGAGGGCGGTGAGCTGGCTGCCGAGGCGCGCGAGTGCGGGGGCGGGGGTCGCATCGGTGAGGGCGTGCATCCCGCTCACGCGATCGCGCCAGACGATGTCCCCGGCGAAGTAGAGCAGGACGATCATGCCGAGCATGCCGACCGGCTGGAGCAAGCGATCGACGACGACCGCGGTGGTCGGCAGGAGGTCGTGCGCCGTACTCGCCGGAGGTGACCTCGGAGACGATCTCGATCCCCGCGGCCATCATCCAGAAGAGCACCAGGACCACGAAGGCCCAACTGCGGAGCGCCGTGCGCAGTTCATGCCTGGTCAGCCGACGCCAGGTCGCCCAGGCCCCGAGGGCGCTGATCGCGTGCGTGGCGTGGCTCGGCAACGTCGGTGCGGTCTCGTGCCGTGCGAGCCGGATCACACGTCGAGCGGCCCGAGTGCGCGGCGCCATCTGCCGTGCCGCCACGATCAACATCCCGGCCGCAATGGTGAGCCAGAGCACGCGGTTCACCAGGAGTCGACCACTCAGGCTCATCAACCGGGTGTTGCGCTCCTCCGGGGTCCAGTAGCGGGTCTGTTCAAAGAACGCCGAGAGTCCGAACGGATCGAGCACTGCCGCGCGCGCCAAGGCCTCGGCGGAGGGCGGTGCAGTGCCCGCCAGCAGCGGCGAATCGACGAGCAGCGCGGTGACCCAGAAGAGCGCCCAGATTCCGATCCCCGCGACGGCGGTGACGGTGGAGCTGCCCGAGAGTGCGGCGGCCGTGAAGAGGATCGCGCCGATGAGGATCAGGTTCGGCAACACGATGATGAGCAGCGCCCAGAGTGCGCCACCGAATGCCATCGGACCGACGTGCCGGATCGACTGCCACGAACGATGGTGCGACCACCAGCACGGTCGCGGCGACGATCATGGTGGCGAATCCCGCGAGGATCACTGCAGTGCATCGGCCGGCAAACCAGGCACTGCGTGTCAGCGGGGTGGCGAAGAGGAGCTCTTGCATCTTGCTCTCGGAATCGCCAAGGGCAGCGTGTGCCACGAAGAAGGTGAGCACGAAGATCGCGACGAGCGTCAGCATACCGAGCGACTGCGCCTGGAAGGTAGGGCGCGGTGAGCTGGCACCGTGCGCGGGCCGAAGCCCGTCACAATCAGCGTCAGCGCGCTTCCGCCGAGCAGGAGCAGTGAGGCGGCGAAGGCCGGGTGTCGTACCAGTCGGCGGAGCTCGAAGCTGACGGTGGGGGCGATCAGCTCCATGGGGCGACCCCCCGATCGAGCGCCGCGAAGTAGGCATCGGCGAGTTCGGGCTCGGCGGCGGCGAAGGCCGGCGTCGGCGGTGCATCGGCGAGCACGCGCACATGGCGTCGGCCGGCCTGCCACTGCGAGGAGAGGACGGTGGATGTGCTCGCCAGCTCGCGCACTTCGCTGCGCGTGGCGGGTGCGCTCCAGACGCGCTCCGCCAGCTCGGCGACGAGTGCCCCGGGTGTGCCTTCGCGCACGATGCGCCCAGCATGCAGCACCGCGAGGCGTGGACAGGATTGGCGCACATCTTCGACGATGTGGGTGGAGAGGAGCACCACCACTTCCTCGCCGATCTCGCCGAGGAGGGCGTGGAAACGGTCGCGCTCCTCGGGGTCGAGGCCGGCGGTTGGTTCATCCACGACGACGAGTGCCGGCGAGCCAAGCAGCGCCTGCGCGATGCCGAAGCGTTGGCGCATGCCACCCGAGAACCCGCTCACGGCGCGGCGCCGATGCTCCCAGAGGTTGGTGCGCACCAGTTGCGTCTCGACTTCCTCCTTGCGTGCGGCAGCGTGCCCGATCCCCTTGAGCACGGCGAGGTGATCGAGCAGCGCCAGTGCCGAGACGCCGGGATGCACTCCGAAGTCCTGGGGCAGGTACCCGAGCCGACGCCGGTGACCGACCTGATCGGCGAAGATGTCGCGGCCATCGAAGCGGACGCTGCCGCGATCGGGGAGCTGCAGGGTCGCGAGGGTGCGCATCAGGGTCGACTTCCCGGCGCCATTCGGACCAAGGAGGCCGAAGAGTCCACGGGGGATCGAGATGGTGACGCCCTGCAGGGCGGCGACCCCGTTGGCGTAGGTGCGAGTCAGGTCATGGATTTCGAGCATGATCACGTCTCCGTTATTGTTTCAGATTGCACAATGTCACATTGTGCAACCGACGCCGCAATCGAATGAATCGCCATTGTGCATTAAGTTGGTGTTAATGCTCACCTCAGCCGACCTCGATTTCTTCGCCGCCGTCGCGACTTCCCCCTCGCTTGCCGCGGCGGCTCGCTCCCTCGGCGTCTCGCCGCCCGCCGTGACCCAGCGGCTTCAGGAACTTGAGCGGCGGGTCGGCGTGCGGCTGGTTCACCGGACCGGCCGAACCCTGGCGCTGACGGAGGAGGGCCTCCTCCTGGCCGATGGGGGTGGGTCGATCGTCGCCGCGCTCGGCAGCTTGACCGATCAGATCCAGGCGCGTCGTGGTGCGGTCACCGGGCGGCTCCGCCTTGTGGCCCCGCTCGGTTTCGGGCGGGTCCACATCGCCCCGCTGGTGGCAGCCTTTCAGGAGACGCACCCGCGCGGTGAAGGTCGAGCTGTATCTGTCCGATCGGCACGGGACCATCGCCGAGGGGAACTGGGACGTCGCCGTGCATATCGGCGAGCTGCGCGATTCATCACTGGTGGCCCAGCGAATCGCGCCCAACGACCGGATTTGCTGTGCCGCCCCGTCGCTGATCGCCCTGCGCGGGATGCCGACGTCGCCCGCGGAGCTGGCGAACTGGCCGTGCATCGCTATTCGTGAGAACGACGAGGACACCACCCTCTGGCGCTTTGTGGCAGCGGAGCGTCTGGAGACCGTGCGGGTCGAGCCGGTGCTGGCCACGAACGATGGTGAGGTCGCGCGCGACTGGGCGGTGGCCGGGCTCGGCGTCGTGGTCCGCTCGGAGTGGTCGATCGCGGACGACCTGGCGGCGGGTCGGTTGGTTCGGCTCCTCCCCGAGGCGCCGCCGCCGGGTGCCGACGTGATGGCGCTGGTGGCGAGCCGGGCCGGGCGATCGGCCCGCGTGACCGCCTTCATTGCGGCGCTGCGGCAGGCCTTCACCCGGGTGCCGTGGCGGGAGGGCGCACCAGCACCCCCCACTTGACAAACTCACTGTGTATACTGAGTATATCACTATGCACAGTGGCTTGGTACTCGCCAAGGCCGATCCCCGGCCGATCTACCTGCAGATCATCGAGCAGGTCCGCCAGCGCATCGCGCTCGGCGACTGGCCGGCCGGCTTCCCCCTGCCATCGATCCGCGAACTGTCCGCCGAGCTCCGTGTGTCGGTCATCACCGTGAAGCGGGCCTACTTGGAGCTCGGGCGCGACGGCGTGATCGTGACGCGCCAGGATCGGTCGGTCGTGGCCGAGTGCCCGGACCTGTCGGACCGCCTCTTCGAGGCACAGCTCCAGCCGCTGCTCGACGCGCTCGCCCACCTGGCCGTCCGCAACCACCTCCCCATCGAGGCGCTGCGCGCTCGTCTCGCTGAGGCGATTCGCCGCGCCGAGGATTGCCCATGACCGATCATGCCATCCGGCTTCGGGGGGTGTGCAAGCACTATCCCCCGTTTTCTCTCGGCGACGTCGCGCTCGATGTGCCGACGGGCAGTATCACGGGGTTCATCCGAAAGCAATGGCGCCGGGAAGTCGACGACCATCCGCATCATCATGGGGCTGGTCACCGCCGACTCCGGCGAGATCGAGGTGCTCGGCCACCGCATCCCGGAGGCGACCTCCCGGGCGAAGCAGGACATCGGCTATGTCTCCGAGGACATGCGCCTCTTCCCGCGCGCGACGCTGCAGTGGCACATGGACTTTGTGGCCCGGGTCTTCGGCGCGTTATGGGACGCTGCCTACGCCGCGACCCTCGTGCGCCGCTTCGATCTGCGTCCCGAGCAGCGCATCAAGGGGATGTCGCATGGCCAGCGGATCAAGGCCGGACTGCTGCTCGCGTTGGTACGCCGCCCCAAACTGCTGGTCCTCGATGAACCGACCACCGGGCTCGATCCGGTCGCGCGGCAGGAGTGATCGGCGCGTTGACCGACGTGGTCCGCGATGCCGGGCGCTCGGTGCTCTTCTCGAGCCAGAACACGCTGGATGCGGAAAGATCGCCGACCGCGTGAGCTTCCTCGATCGGGGGCGGATCATCGATGCCGACGACACCGCGACGTATCTCGATCGGTGGCGGCGGCTGCGCCTGGAGCTCGCAGTGCCGGGAGTGGTGCCCGTGTTGCCGCACATCGTCCGAACCACCGTGCATGGCCATGTCGCGACGCTCGTGACGGATCTACGACGAGGGATGCCCAAAGCCTGCGCCGCCGGGCGGTGCGTCGTGCCAGGTGAGCGCCTCACCCCCGAAGAAATCTTCGTGACCACGGTGATGGCACGACGAGGTCGGGGTATGGGACTACCACGATGATCGGCCATCTGCGCAAGGACTGGCATTTCCAGCGTGGCCCGAGGTGCCGTCCTTCGCCCTCGGCCTGGTCATCGGCATGCTGTTCTCGTCGAGCCAGGGCGTCTTCTATCGGGGCGCGGTGCTGCTGCCACGGTCGATCAGCATCGGGATCTTCCTGACGTTCCTGACCGTAGTGCAGGAGCGCACGCAGGGGATGCTGCCGTTCGCGATGTCGTTGCCGATCGGCGTGCGCGAGTACACGGCGGCGGCCAAACTCGCCGCCAACCTGCTCCTCTTCATGCCACCTTGGCTCGGCGCTCACTGGCGCGGGCACACCACGTGATCCTCCTACGTGAGGCGGTGCCCGACGGCTTGCTGCCATACACGCTGGCGCTGCTGCTGTACGTGCTGACCGGACATCCATCACGCTGGCCGCGGCGACTCCATCACCGGATCTGACACGTGGACCACCGCCGTCATGGCGACGATCAATCTTGGGTTGCAGGCCTACGTCTGCTGGTCGCCTGCGGCTGGCGGATGTGGCGGCCACCATCTCCGGCCCGACCGTCGCGTGGTGCCGAGTCTGCGCACGATCGCCGCCGTCGAACTTGGGGTCGTGGAACTGGTCCTCGTTGCCACCTGGCAGTGGCAATCGCGCCGCAAAGACCCTCCTCTGATGACCAATGGCCGCCGCGCGCTGGCACGGTCTCGATGCCGTGCGCGGATTCGCCCTCATTACGTGGGCGTGGTCTCACGCCTCGATGGCCTTCCTCCCCGGCCCGCAGCTCTGGCTGGTGGCGGACGCCACACGCAGCACGACGTTGTCGGTGGCCTTCTTCACGATCCACATGGCGCGGATGACGCTCTTCTTCGTGCTGGCCGGCTTCTTCGGCCGCGTGTGCGTGAGCGGCTCGGACCGCAGGCTTCCTGCGTCAGCGCGCGCCGCATCGGGGTGCCGCTGGTGCTGGCCTGGCCGCTCGTGCTCCGGTGTCATCGATGCCGTGCTCAAAGGTGTCGATGCGGAGTCCATCCGCCACTGGGGACTCACGGTCGCGACCTTTCCCTCGCCCACCTCTGGTTCCTGTAGTCCTGCTGCCCTGGTTGTACACGGGCGCGCTCCTCGTGCGGCAAGGTCGTGCTGCTTGACCGGGCGGCGCGCGTGCGCACCATGGCCGATGGCGCGATGCGCCTCCTGATCGGCCGTGGGCGCCCTGGTGCTGGCCATCCCGGTGTGGTGGCTCTACGACACGCCGTACTGGATGATGTGGTTCGGCATTCCGACACCGGACACCCGGTCTGCTGCCGAATCGCGCCGCGCTGCTGAGCTACGGGCTCGCCTTCGGCCTCGGCTGGGTGATGCATCGCCAGGCCGAGCTGTTGCTGCAGCGCATTGAGCGGTGGTGGGCACTCTCCCTGGTGATGGCCATCGCCGCCACGGCGGCGTGCCTGGCCGTTGGCGGGGTGACGCCGCGTCTGATGCCGGCGGCATTCGGGCGCCGAAGCTGCACTTCGCCGCGCTCTATGCCGTGGAAGTCTGGAGCTGGACATGCGGGTTGATCGGGCTCGGTTTGCGCTTCCGGGGCGTCGCCCACGCGCCCGCTACCTCGCCGATGCATCGTACTGGATCTACCTCGCCCACCTCCCGCTGCTGCTCGGCTGCAGCTCCTGATGCTGCGGACTGGCCGCTGCCTGGCCGGTGAAGTTCGCGTTGCTCCTCGGCGTGACCATGCTGCTCCTGCTCCTCCTATCACTGGCTGGGGCGTTCGACGCTATCGGCGCGCTCCTGAACGGTCGACGCTATCCGCGTGCCTGGCCGACGACCCCCACCACGAGAACTCCGCTGATGCGTGCACTTGCCCTTCTGGCCCTGTCGCCTGCCGCCCTGGGTGCGCGAGGGCCTATGTTCCACCCGCTGCCATGCCCCCCTCACGACGTTGCTTGCTCGCTACGCGACGGCGAGCGGTTCGCTGGAGAAGGTCCAGAACCGCCGAGTGGCGATGAAGGTGACCGGGATCCTGCCCGAGGCGATTCCGGTCGTGAGCGAGGCGATGCGTCCGAACCTGCTCCGCAAGGATGTGACCAAGGCGCGGTGCAGATCACCCGCGACCGATGGGATGAAGCCGTGGCGGGTCGATCCGTTTGCCGCGCGACGGCAAGGCGACGGACGATGCCGGCCGCGGAGCTGGCCGGACTTTCTCGAGGAAACCGACTTCGACGGACCGTTGATCGGTGTGGCGGCGACGAACGTCGTGCTGGAATACGCTTGGACCGGTGGTCCAGGTGCGTGGCACCGCCACCCCGGTGCATGCCGTGAACGTCGTTGGCCGAATGGCTGACGGCCACGGTGAACCTCGACGCGCGGAGCTATCTGGAATGTTGCAGGCAGCGACGCCCGGAGGGGCGCGACGCGTCGATGAGCATCTAACAAAGCGATTACCGCGTGGTGCAGGGGGTCCAAGTGCCGTACCTGATGGAGATCGCCCGGTGGAAGGGTCGCCCGCACCGGTGCGTCTGCAGATCTGACAAGGTGGAGTTCAACGTGACCATCGATCAGACGGCGTTCCGTCGGTCAGCCAGCGTTTTCATTGCACCGTGCCATCTTTCGCCGAGCATCACCATGCACGACGCTGAACACGTTCACCCGCTGGCCCATGCCGCCAGCCGAGGCCGCTGCTTTTTTCGTTGTCAATGCTCTGGGTCAGCGTCACCCTCTGTTACCTCTACGGCGATTACTTCGGGCTGTACGTGCCCGGGAAGATCCAGCAGCTTCGACGGCCGAATGGGCCCACTATGCGGTGACTCAGCAGGTACTTCTCGGTACCGACGATGATGGCGATCCCGTCGCTGATGGTCCCGTCCTGGCTGGTGCTGGTGCCGCGGGTGAGTCGGTGGCTGAACATCGTCGCGGGTGGTGTTCACCGCGATCATGCTGCTCACGATGCCAGATGCGTGGCGCTTCTATCAATTCCCCTCGGCGTCATCAAAGTGGCGCTCACCGTGAGCATCGTCTGGATGGTATTACGGACGTGGCTGAGCGTGCGGCGTGAGCGGCACGTCCACGCGCACTGCCTAGCTGATCTACCCTCGTAGAGACCGGGTTGTTCACTCGGCTTCGTCTTCGCGCGGCTCCTCGTCGACGTGACCCGGCATATGCACGGTGCAAAAACCTGGTGGCGAACGAATACCTCTGGCGGCTGGGGATCGTCTCCGGATACTCCTGCTACGTCGCCTTCCTGCTGCTGCCGCTGGAACTCTACCGCGTGCTGCATCAGGTGAATCCGCGTGCCGCGGTCGTGATGGTGGCACTGGCGGCAGTCAGCGCACCGATTGCATTCCTGAACCAGGTGCACCTGCTCGACGTGCTCACGCTGATCGGCAACGCCTCGCTCACGCCGGAAGCGATGGCGGCCGGAGTGTCGGCGCATCTCTCGACCTACCAGAATGGTCAGCTGATGGCGCAGATCTTCTGGGAGCTGTGGCCCTACTGTTCGGCTACCTGGTTCATCGTTCAGTTTCTCCCGAAGTGCTCGGCGTGCTGCTGATGGTGGGCGGCGTGGGCTACGTCACTTCCACTTCGTGGCGACGATGCTGCTGCCGGGTTATACGGAGATGGCGATTGTTCGCTGGATCCGGATGCCGGCAGGGTTGGGGGAGATGGGCATCGCCGTGTGGATGACGGTGCGGGGCGTGGGGCGGACGCAGGCGGGGTGAACGCGTGC